>JAHJDP010000077.1 GCA_018831195.1 Candidatus Eisenbacteria bacterium
AACGTAGTCATCGGGCATATCCCATGTTCCGTTTTGGTCAAAATCAATCCATCCATACAGCAGGCCTTCGGTCGAAGCCGTAACATTGACGGTCGCTGTTGAATCCGCGATGAGAGGCGACACAAAGAGGACTCCGTCTTCGTCGTCATTGTTATTATTGTCATCCCCTTGCGCTCCGGCATCGGGCACGCCGTCCGCTTCAGCATCAATCTGAGTGCCCAGGTAGACATCAGGATCTATCAGATGGCGCGCGCCGTTATTCGCCAGCAGCGTCGGATAGGCCGGGTCGGGCGCATCGCCGAAGTCGTACTCGGGAACTTCATCCTTCTGGTTGGTAAAGACAGCCCTCACCGTTTCACCAGCTTCCAGAACGAATGTCGCCGTACGCGTCTGCAAATCATATGTGCTGTTATCATCGTCGAATGTGATATCTGTCAGAGTCCATCCGGATAACGGGGATTCGACCGATGTATAGGTACCCGGCTGGAGATCTGAGACAATAATTTGTCCGCCGTTGGTGATTGAACCGGAAGCATCTCCAGTAAAGGTGAACAGGTCGGTCGTACTGACATCCGTCACCTTCTCGACCATTATCGACCCTGTCTCCGGCGCAGTACCGGCTCCTTGAACATCAAAGGTATAATAACCTTCGTTGGAATCATTACTTTCGATGATTAAGGTTGTGACATATGTCCCCGTCAGGTAGGGAAAGAATTCAACTCCCAATGTGGTTGAACTGCCGGATGCAATCGACATCACACCGGGAATGATTCCCCATATTGCGGCGACTGATCCACCTTGGTTGTGGACATCCTGCGACAATCCGATGCTCGTGATATTGAGTGTGGCTGTTCCCGTATTATGGATTGTAAATATCTTTGTAATGGATCCGGTATTGATCTCCAAGCCGCCTATATCCGTCCAATCGGCGGTGCTGGGAGTCGTGTCTCCGTTGGTGATGGATATGCCATTGCCTCTTACATCGATCTCCGGCTCCTCATCAATCTCGCCTGTGCCCTGAATCGAGAAGTTATACGGATTCTCATTGGCATCATCATTGTCGATGCTGATGGTGGCTGAACGCAGTCCCGAAGCACCGGGATCAAAGCGCACCGTGAATGTCGTGGTTCCGCCGCCGCTGGAAACTGTGGGTGCGGGCTCCACAGTGACTAAGAAATCGCCGGCATGCGCGCCACCGATGTTGACTCGGGGAGAGCCGAAGAGATTCAAGACCATGCTACCGGTATTTCTAATTGTAAATGTATGATCGTGCGTCCCGCCCGACACGGAGACAGCTCCAAAATCGGTATCATCTGCTGTCGAGGGCGATGTATCTCCATCACTGATAGAAATCGAATTGCCCTTTACGTCCATCTCAGGCTCTTCAGGCTCCTGCCCCTCAGGCTTATCCCAAAACTTATTACCGGTAGTGGTTTGCTGTGACAAGGGCACAGAGACGTCATACTGAATTTGATTGCTATTGATTACCGTGCCGTCGGGTGAAGTGGCCCCCACGGAATAGTAGTCGGAAAGATCAACCTCCACGATATTGTAATATTCCCATCCTTCTTCGACCGCGAGCGAATACCATCCCTGGGCGTCGGTCTGTGTTTGATCAATTTGAACCGTAAGCTGGCCGGAATTATTGCCCCCGTAGAGCTTGACGGTGACACCGCTCAACGGCGCGGCTGCTGGTGGTTCTACACCCAAATCGCCCGAGTAAACACGGCCCGAAAGGAAGTCCTGAGCAAAACTCTGGGATGCGAATACTAAAAAGAAGAGGATGCAATTAACAAAAATTCCAAATAGGCATCGCAGTTTCATAAACTCCCTCTCAGACTTTAAGTATGAGCCGGCGAATCGATTGTCGGAGTGGCATTCACCCGCTGCGGACAAAGCGAGTCTGACGATCTGCGCCCTCCGGCAAGGGTGGCACTTTGAATTAATCTCAGGATGTTTATCGGCAAACAGCGATACATCCGTAATTTTCATTCCGGGAGGGTTCCGATCCCCACCGAGGACGATGCCTTCGAAAATCCTAACGCATTCAATGCCAAAATGTTCTGCAGGAGAATCCGCAGGCGCCCGGGGTGACGGCACCGGATGCAGAAGGCCGTGAGACCGCTCATCGGCCTGTCCTTCAACCTATTCTTATTCGGAACTCTCCGCTTCATGATCGATAGGGAGCTAATCACAGGCGGCGCGCAGCACTATCGCGGCGGTTATCGAAAATGTGGTAATATTTACCTTCGAATGCGCGCATGGATCCGACGGCACGCTGGGCGTGTGGCCTCAGTGGAACCGGGTTATTTTCTGGACGAGGATGAAAACGGGGTTGCTGACGCCATCGACGAGCTGCGAGCCATGCGCGATGTGATGCTGAACCAGGGCTTCATCCTGGATGAGGACCTCATGGTCGTCGAGGACGAGGGGGACCAGCACAGCGAGGAGTACTGGGCCGCAAGATTCCCGATCACATTGCAGTACCTCTTCCCTTACACAATATCCGCAGTCCCTTCAGGTGATGTCAGCGACACTTCGCTTGGCCGGCTCGTCATCCAACCCAATGTCCCCAACCCCTTCCATCCGCTGACGGTTCTGCGCTACGAACTCACCGCGTCCGCGATCGTGTCCTTGCAGGTCTTTGATGTCGGGGGCCGGTTGATTCGGACGCTGATAAGTTCGGCTCCCAGCGCAAACGGAACTCACTTTGTGGAGTGGAATGGCCGAGACGACGAAGGACGACAGCTTCCCTCCGGAGTGTACATTTATCGGGTGACCGCCGGCCAGGACCAGGCGACCGGGCGCGTGAACCTGCTGCGGTGACGTCGCCTGCTGATACCGGTTCACCCCCCATTGCGCATCGCGATGGGCAGCTCTGTCCCGTGATTCATAATCTCTATGTACCCGGAGTAGCAGAAGATTCGATTGCGTTTGCGAGAAGTCAGCTCCTGTACAATACCTAAACTCGCCAGGTGCCCCAAACTTTTGTTAATTGTTGCAGGAGTGATTCCTGTCATCTCCGCCAATCTGCCTGAAGTCACGATAGGACGCTCCATGAGCGCCCGGTGAACCCGCAATGTTGATGCGGCGGCTCTGCCCAGAGCGCCGATTTTATCGCGATCCTCGCCGGCCAAGTCCACAAGTTGTCTCGCCGTGTCAACCGCCTGGCCCGCCGTCACAATAACCGCTTCGGCAAAGAAATCGAGCCAGGCTTCCCAGTTACCGCTCAATCGAATCTCATTCAACAACTCGTAATAGCGTTGCCTGTGCGTCTTGAAATAGAGGCTCAAATAGAGCATCGGCTTACATAACACATTTTTTTCGCACAAGAGCAAGGTAATTAAAAGGCGGCCAAGACGACCATTGCCATCCAAAAACGGATGGATCGTCTCGAATTGTACATGAGCCAGCGCCGTTTTAAGGAGCGCAGGCGTGGCGACCGGTTGATCATGGAGAAACAACTCCAGCTTTCCCAAACACTCCAGCACCTTCTCTGCCGGCGGCGGAACGAAAGCGGCATTGCCCGGGCGGGTGCCGCCTATCCAATTTTGGGTTTGGCGAAATTCTCCGGGTGTTTGGTTCGAGCCTCGCCCCTTCGAGAGCAACTCCCGATGCAACTCCTTGATCAAGCGCAGAGAGATCGGAAATCCGTTCGCCAGCCGGCTCAGACCATGGTACAAGGCCGCCGCATAATTGCTGACCTCCCGCACATCATCCAATGGCACGCCGGGCACCACATTCATTTCAAAAAGCAGGAGCTCAGAAAGCGAGGACTGCGTGCCCTCGATCATCGAAGAAAGCACCGCCTCCTTGCGGACATACATATATAGAAACAAGGAAATATCCGGTATGAAGCTTGAAATGCTATCCAGACGCCCAAGCGCCAGCAGCGCCTCGTCGAATTTGCTACGCAATTCCGGCGTCCATTCAATGGGTGGAGCAGGGGGCAATGGAGCGGGGACAAAAGCCCGCGCCTTTTCTCCCACCGTTGATATGGTCGCGTAATACCCCTGGAGTTCTCGTTTCATAACTCGACAGATCCTATAATTAGATCCCTTGTTGTTTTAGCTTGAGGCTCTATTCTAAAATAACAAGGAGTGGGGTGAGGGTCAATCTGGGATATCGAAGTTGTCATATCAGCAGAGACAGAAAACTTAACTTCTTGCAGTAACAGCAGTTAACCAGTGGAGGCGGCGGGAATCGAACCCGCGTCCGAAAGAACCTCAGCAAGAACATCTACGTGTGTAGTCCGTCGTTTAATCTCGCAGTTTAGAACTCCGGCGGACGGGATTTCCAAACCACCAGCCTGTTAGTTTCGCTACTGCTTCCAGGCGCCGCAGCGGCTAGCCCACCTATATGGCGCCCTACCAGACCCCCGGCAGGCGCGGGATCTGGGGACGAGCTACCTAACGAATTAGGCGGCTAATGCTAACTCAGTGTCAGCAGTTGTTTTTTCCCACTTGTTTAACGAGCCAGCGGGACCTCGACACGCAGTCCAAACCTTGTATTCTCCGTCGAAACCTTTCGCCCCCTTCTTTCATAGATAGAAACTTCGCCACAAATTATTCACTCATGCTAACGAATATCATACACCACATTGCCTTCGTTGTTGCGCTCTTTGCGAACGCCAATATGGAGATTCGCACCGGCACGGCCGAATTTTCAGCAAATCGGGGTTTCCCCCTCGGTCTGGCGTATCTTATTGCCAAACTTGTTATTATGGCACCACAGCGCACAAATAACTCCCGCGTCATTCAGCTCTCGAAAAATAAATCGTGAGCCTGGAATCAGCGCCCGAACCATGGGCGGCCAGCTCTGTCCAATAATCTTCGGCCAAATCCTGCTACCGAATCAAGATTGAAGAGCTTGCCCTAGCGACAGATCCGCTGAGCCTTATAAAACCATCCCGGCGAGTTCGTGGCTGGGGTATCTTTGATTTTGAATTGCCAGACGATTTCCCCGGAATTCGTTATCTCGAATATCACCGAGTCGTCTGTATCCTCGAGAACCCCGACTATTAGGGTATTTCCGTTTGGCAGCCGATCTCCATCTCGCGAAGTTCTGAGATGATCACGATGATATTGCCATACCGGCTGCCCGATATTGCGGTCAAGTTCGACAATCTGGTACGGAGCGTCCCGCTGCAGGCAGATTAGAAGCTGATTGCCGTTTTGCATCTCTGGCTCATGAGGATCATGACCCAATGGATTGGTCGTTGGATAGAGCTCCTTCCAGTCAAACTCCCAAACGACAGCGCCTTGCGGCTCGATCTCGATTGTCAGCGAGAAGTTCCTCAAACTCAACAATGTGTTTCCATTCTGCAGCCGGGTTGCCGCATTCGTATGAATCCATCCTTCGCGATCGCAACTAATATATGGTTCATTATTGTAATGGTCACTTGCCTGCCAGGACCAAATAACTTCTCCCTGGGGATTTACTTCTTTGACTTGTGTATCCCCAAACCGGTCCCCGGCGCCAAAGACATAAATCGTGTTTCCATTCGGCAGCCGGTCGGCATCATGAGACACTTGACTGTCGAGATGAGACCACGCAACATCCCCGTCTCGATCAATTTCGTAGATGCCATAACGCGGTAAAACAAAGAGGATGTTTCCGTTTGCGAGTAGCTCAACATCCATCCCCGGCTGATGATACGATTTGACATCATCGGGAATGTCATACTCCCAGACGATCTCCCCGTTCATGTTGACTTCAACAAGACGCGGGGCAGTAGTATCGTGCAAATCGGCGAAGAGGGTCGTGCCATTGCAGGCCTTTGTGGCGTCGTAGACATCGACGTAGAACTCTCCCGCCTGGATTTCAGGTTCGGGAGAACCGGTTGGATTGTTGTCTTCTTCACAAGCTGAAAGGACGACAAAGAGAATTATTGCGAGAGCTAATGTTGCCGGGGTAAAGCGCGGCCGGTTAATCATCGCATCCTCCCAAACCTGCTAAGCCTAGGAAATTTCTATACCTGTTAACGGCGGGTCAATCGGGTTTGATTCGGGATTTAGGGGATATAAATATACAAAGGACTCACGGCAAGTTACAATATTTCGTCGCTATCCAATAACCGCTTGACTCATTAGCAATTACAGCCATAACCAGGGCCATAGCATATCAATGAATCTACATAACCCACCATGTTTTCTGAATAAAAAGATCTTAACGTATAAGTATCACCTTCACAGCTTCCGACGTCTCGACCGCGTTGTTGAGACGTATCCAGTACATTCCGTCACTAACAGTCGCCCCACTTCCGTTGCATCCGTCCCACCGGACCCGATGCAAACCCGGCTCCAATGCGCCCAAAGGGATTACTCTCACAAGCCTCCCGCTCAGGTCGTGGACGGTCATCATCATGGGATACGAAACGCGGCTCTCCAATGCGAGCTCAACCGACCGATGGAATGGGTTGGGCGCCAAAGAATGTATCGCAATGTTGGGGACCTTCGAATTGCGAACCGGCTGGGGATCCTGAGCAGAGGCCACAGGCAAACTCTTGATCCCGACGCTGTGTAACTGCCCTAACGCCATGGCTACAAAATCGGCATTGGGCTCGGGAACGTCACACTGGTGGTAGAAGTTCCACCCCCAGGCCACGATCGATCCGTCGGATTTGAGACCCAGGCTCTGGAGTCTCCCGCCCGCCACGGCCACAAAATCTGCGTTGGGCGCTGGGACATTACACTGGCCGTAGTGATCCCACCCCCAGGCCACGATCGATCCATCGGACTTGAGACCGAGGCTGTGCTCGTATCCCGCCGCCATAGCGACGAAGTCCGTATTGGGCTCGGGAACGTCACACTGATGGTAGTAGTTCCGCCCCCAGGCTGCTATCGATCCGTCGGACTTGAGACCCAGGCTGAAATTGTCCCCTGCCGCCACGGCCACAAAATCTGCATTGGGCTCGGGAACGTCGCACTGGCCATAATCGTTTGTACCCCAGGCCACGATGGGGCCATAAGACTTAAGAGCTAGGGTGTGGCCCTGGGATTCAGGGGCAAAAAAATCCAGGCCCGCCGCGACGGCAACATAGTGAGCATTGAGGGGAACGTAGCAATCGCCACAGTCTCCCCAGGCTACGATCGTGCTGTCGGATTTAATACCCAGGCTTCGGTTCTGCCCCCCCGCCACGGCCACAAAATCAGCGTTGGGCGCCGGGACATCGCACTCGCCATAAGAGTTTTGCCCCCAGGCCATAATTGATCCGTCTGATTTGAGAGCCAAGCTGTGTTTGGTGCCGGCCGCCACGGTTGTGCAGATAGCGTTCGAATCCGGGATTTCGCATTGGCCACTGGTGCAATCTCCCCAGGTCACTATGGTTGCGTCGGATGGGTCTGGTGGGTCGGAGGGGCAGGCTGGGTTTTCGCCCTCAATCTCACCGAATCCTTGAATAGAATCTTCCCGAGGATCACTTGTACAATCTACGACGCCGCTTGGACCAACTGGATGGGGGCCCAAAGGAATGACACCACCATAGTTGTAAGTACCAAAGTAATAGACCGGTTCCATGTAGCCATACAAGCAATCAGGCGACCAGCTCACCGCTGTACCCTCACCAGGGCCAGGCCATCCAGATGTATGGATTTCGAGAGCACCGGGAACGCAAGCACCAGTGTAGCCGATGTAGTTATCAGCCATATTGAAAACACCGAGGCCAAAGATGACGGTATTGAAGTTGGGCGTGTTTCCCGGTGGAGAAACGACAACCACCAAATACCAGCTAATCCCATTAGAGTCTGGAAGCGCACTTGGATTCAAGTCGTCGCAGTGTTCAGGAATATCAATGGCGCCACACGGATCACCATTCGTCTCTACACCGAGCACATTCCCCTGGATTGCTAAGGTAACACCTGCGTTGGGCCCGGCAAAAGCAACGCTCGCGGCAAGCAAAAGATATAGACAAGCATAAAGGATCACTCGCATAGCTCGATCCTCCAAAAAATTGTTCAATCGTCGAAACATCACACATTCATTTTACCGCTTACATTTTATACGATTAGCTAATTATCTACAAGGGGCAACCATAGATGATGAGCGACACTGAAAAGTCGGATCGCCAGAACGTCAGCCAAAAACCAAAAGGACTCACAGCCATCGCCGCAAGTCCTTGTCCAACACAGTACACCGCCAGGGACTCGAACCCTAAACCTGCTGATTAAGAGTCAGCTGCTCTGCCAGTTGAGCTAGCGGTGCATAAATCTGGGATTTTCCCTTCCAGACAGAATCAGAGCCTAGTGAATCGCCGGAATCCCGTCAACCCTTAGGCGCTCCAACCGGCGGAACAGCCTCATATTTCTCGAGATAGGCCCGTCGCCGGAGCCTAGAACGGGAGGTCGTCATCCTCATCCGATGAATACGAGGTCTCGCCCCCCACCGGTTCGGGCATGCTGGCGGATGCGTTCGCCCCGCCGGCATCAGCCGGGTAACCGCCGCTATCAGATTGGTAGCCGCCATCGGATGGGTATCCGCCACCAGCGCCGGCATCCCCCCGTTGGCCGAGAAAGACGATCCGATCGGCGACGATCTCGGTGGTTTGGCGCTCCACATTCTGATTATCGGTCCATTTTCGGGTCTGGAGCCGCCCCTCAACGAAGGTCTGGCGCCCCTTCTTGAGGTACTCACTGGCCGTCTCCGCCTGCTTCCCCCAAACAACAATCCTATGCCATTCCGTGCGTTGCTGCTTTTGACCGTCCCGGTCGATCCAAACCGCATTGGTGGCCATCGTGAAGTTCGCGACCTTTGATCCACCCGGAGTATGGCGCAGCTCAGGGTCCCGTCCCAGATTGCCAATGAGGATAACCTTGTTGTAGCTCATGAAGCCCTCCTTGCAAGGGGTTTTCTCCCAACTCCCGGATCCCGTGCAAAGTGATCCAGTTGACATGGGAGAGATTTCTGTTTTATCTTGAATCACGCGAGGCCAAAAGTCACCTCTTCTAGATCGGGGTGTAGCGCAGCCCGGTTAGCGCACCTGCTTTGGGAGCAGGATGTCGGAGGTTCAAATCCTCTCACCCCGACTGGATGACCTACCGATAGGTCATCCGCGAAGGTTTTGGTGGTGGATGTAGCTCAGTTGGCAGAGCGCTGGATTGTGGTTCCAGTTGTCGTGGGTTCGACCCCCATCATCCACCCCACCTTTTCTCCCTCCCGAATTCCCACGCGCCTGTAGCTCAGGAGGATAGAGCAACGGATTTCTAATCCGTCGGTCCCAGGTTCGAGTCCTGGCAGGCGCGCTGAATAGCAAAGCGATAAATGCGACACACGCAACACCCTCGACGCCCCGTCACCGGAGCGTCGTTTTATTTCCTGATGGCCCATTAGTGCCAAAACCGGGCCATTACGCATTCTTGTGACACTAAAATTGTTTAATGTGTATCCACAGAATTTGATCCTTGACGACCCTCTCTAGAACTGGTAATATCCCTAGTGTTAGAGTGCATGATCCCATTGGATGAGGGTCAGAAACGAACGGTAAAGCTTCATTTGAGGGATAGTGGGATAGTGGCGTAGCTGCATATCCATCTTCACCCAAGTGAATTTTCCTGCACTCTAAAATCTCAAAAGTTCTGGGCTGATTCTAAATTCGGCCATCCGAAATTGACAAGTTCTGGCGCATGCCTACATGAACTTTAGCGTCGACGGTGCTTGGGGGAACTCATTTCCACATTGCAAATCTCCAAGAAGGAGAATCCTGACGGCCTAGGAGAAGCGATACCCCGCTTCTAGCACACCCTGTGGCCCGCAATCGTGTGATCTTCCCATCACGCCAACACCGTCGGCGCTCTCCCCTCTCGGGATGAGTTTTGGCTCGTTTCCTTTTTGAAGGGAAACGAGCCAAAATTGTCTAAGGCTGCATAACCTGCTATTTAGAGCTTTTGGTGATCTTTCGCCAGAACAGATCGGAACCAACGCGGTATCGGACGAAATAGATCCCAGGCGCAAGATCGCGTCCTTCGTCATTCCGGCCGTCCCAAGGCAAGCTTAGATCGCCGGGTTCCTGAACCCCATTCACCAGGGTTCGAATCCTACGGCCATTCACATCATAGACAGCAATGTTAGCTTGTTCACGCTTCGCCAGCGTATACCGGATGGTCGTCGTCTGATGGAACGGATTGGGTTGGTTGCTGCCGAGCCGGTTGACCAAAATCTGTGGGAATTCTTCAACTGCGGTTTCAATATTCACCGGGACACTCAACTGCTCCATCATCTCAGGAGGATTCATGCCCTGCGCCACCCAGGCGTCATGAAGATCCTGACCCATTGAGTTCGTCGTGTTTTCATCCCGGAGAAATTCAATATACTCCTTGCTTGTCGATTGGTAGTAGACGGTCACGACGGCGAGGACAGCTTCCTCCGGAAGATGATACGATGTGTCATCCCAATACTGGCCGTCGGTATAGGAGTAGGCGACGGGTGGTGATTGAATCGCCTCGAAGCCGGCGTTTGTGAAACCTCTCGGCGGGATCCGATTATCGGAATAGACCGTGTCACTCAGCACAAAATGGAAGGATTCACCGGGAGAAAATCCAATCGCCGCGGCCAACGCAGGGCTCAGGCCGGGGTGAACTTCGTAAACTTTCACTTGCTCATCATGCAGCAACTCACCAGTCTCATAATCATAGGCGCCGGATTCAAAGACCTTCTGTTCCGCTTCATCGTATGCTGACACATTGACCCAGATCCGCCGTCCCTCAGGATAACCGGATGGCAGCTTGTGTCCGGTTTCATTTGTGACCCGAACGGTCACCCCGAAGGTCTCCGGCGTCACCTCCAATGTAACGGCCTTCTGCAGCATGGAGACCGCCCGGCTCTTGGCGGCCTGCAATTGCACGACCTCGACCTCACCAGGGAAGAATGTAGGGATGATATCCGGAACAAAAGTATTCCCGCCTGTAAAATCATGCAGACCGAGATCGGAGCGCAGAGGAGCATTCCCATCGTTGCACCCTCTGGCTTCGACATCGTGCATATGACAATCCTGGCATGTTGAAACAATACCGTCCGGCTTGTTCCCCGCAAACTGCGGCGCATACACCCCCGTTGTCGCATACTCGCTCTGGGACCACTCACTGTAAGTTCTTTCAACCGGCATCATATTCCGGACGTCCATATCCGGATGTTCTGCATCGAAAGTATTCGGTGAGTAATCGCCGGGGCTATCTTGTACAAATACAGGGTTGCTGACATCGTGGCAGATGCCGCAGATATTCGCGGAACGGTGGAAAGGTGATTCGACAAACTCATGGGCTGCCAGTGCATCAGCATAGGGTCCGCGGCGCAGCGGCGCAGGATCATTGATGAACTGCCCGTTTCCGTATTGAAGCGGAAGGGGCGAAATGTTCGCCAGGACATCCACATCCTGTGCAGGACTGACTCCTTCGACGTAATTTTGATCAACCGCCCGGTGGCAGAAATCGCATTGAACACCCTGCCGATCCTTGGCATTGAGAAGACCGCCGCTGGTATCGACCGAACGCCCCTCCTGCCAGCCACTCTGTGTGTGACAGCGGATACAAAGATCTCCGACGGATGGGGCATCTTGCTCAGCAATCGCCATACAGGCGAAGAAGAAGGGATCGCGCGCCGCCTGGGCCATCATGCTGCCCCGCCAGTTGTACCATGCCTCATTGGCACTATCATAATTGCCATGGCAGCTTGCACAACTCGCACCGGGATCATCAAGAATGGCTCCTTCATGTGGCTGCGTCCCGGATAGATCCATATCCCTCAACGTCGTCGGGACAAAGCCCGCTGGGACACCGGTGATGGTGAAATCGGCGTCACTGTCGTCAAACCCCGAATTCCCGGCATTGTCGTGGGCCTCCACACGGATACGGTTCATACTTCCGGGTCGATTGGGGACAAACCAGGAATAGCTGCTTCCAGGAGCTTCGTTTCTTGCGACATGCTTGTATGATGCCCCCCCGTCCTCCGATAGATAAACATTGATATACGATATCCCACTGGCGTCTGTGGCTGTATAATTGATCGTTTGGAAAGTTCCCGCCGACAAGTTTTCTCCACCATCGGGCGCAGAAATAGTGACCTCGGGCGGCGTCGTGTCGGTCCCCCCCGAGGGGGTGAGGTAAGGCTCTACCTCTGCAAGGAGAATATTGGAAGTGCTGCCCATGTTGCTTTGTGAAAGACCGGGAAATGTGGGCGTGTTCCCGAAATTGACGACATCTGTGATTTCAACAATATTTGTGAAGCCGTCTGCATCGGAATCATCATTTTGAATGGCAAGAAACGCATCAACATAGGATAAACCCCCGTTAATGCCGATTTGAACCCCCAATCCGTATGGATTCCGAGCTCCTCCCCCGTCAAAATTAAAATGACAAACACCACAATGGCCTCCATTGCTGGGGAGATCATCGAGCTGGGTATTCACGGCAATTGGGTAGGTGCTAAAAAAGGCATTGCGGATGGGATTCCTGGCCTCGGACGGCGTAGGAAATACAGCCATCCATGCAAACAGAGCAAGGATGAAGCAGGTTGCACCTCTGGCATGTGTCATGATTCACCTCCGGGTGTGGTCTCTTTTTCCTCGGTTTGACATTTCGAACAGATACCCTGGATACTGACGGAGAGACTCATGATTCGAAATCCCTCCGGTGTCGGATGAGGAATTTTCAAGTCGTCAAACGCCAAGTTGTTAAAGTCGGTGATTTCCCCGCAGCGAAGACACAGGAGGTGGTGGTGCCGGCGTGTATCCGGGTCATAACGGACGGCGGAGCCAGGGTGGGGCAATTTGCGAATAATTCCAAGCTGGGCAAATGTTTCCAAAACCCGATAAACCGTGGCTCGGGACATCTCCGGGTGCTGCTTCTTCACCTGGGCATAAATAAGATCAGCTGTTGGATGGTCCTTTCGTTGCGAGAGGGTCGCATAAATCGCCCTCCGTTGCGGTGTCACAGCCAAGCCACTTTGCCGGCACCTCTGCTCAAAGCCGTGAGCTAACTCTTCTGATTCTTGGGGCATTCCATTCATAGTGATTGAAACAATATATCATTTGAGACAACTTATCAAGCCATATATTATTAGCAAAATGAATATATATAATAAGATCTAGGATGTTTCCATCTCACCCGATAAGAATTTTGTGAGCAGATCCCGGATGCCTGCAAAGGCGCGCCCGCGGTGGCTGAGGGCGCTTTTCTCGGCCAATTCCATCTCAGAAAAGGTCTTCCCGATTTCAGGGATCAGAAAGACGGGATCGTAACCGAAGCCGCCTTCACCCCTTCTCTCCCTCAATATGGTCCCATCACAACGACCCTCGGTCGTAATCTCAATACCGGCCCCCATGATCAGCACCGCGACCGTCCTGAATCGGGCCGAACGATGGATCTCTTCGATATCCTCCAGCTCTTCGAGGAGCCTTTTCACATTCTCATCGTAAGAGGCGTTCTCACCCGCATAGCGGCTGCTTCGAATGCCGGGTCTTCCGTTCAGAGCATCGACTTCGAGACCGGTGTCATCGGCCAGCACGGGCTCCCCCACCAATTTAAAAAGAGCGCGGGCCTTTAAGAGGGCGTTTTCCTCCAGGCTCTTCCCCGTTTCTTCCGGCGCGAAGGATCCCTCAACATCGGCCGCGGAGAAGATCTCTATATCCAACCCCTGCAGGATATCTTTGATTTCACGCACCTTGTCGCTATTGTGGCTGGCGACATAAAGTTTCACATTATTCTCCGCCATCTTTAACTTCGGGGGACAAAATCCATGGCAGCACCCGGGCTTGAGCCTTCAAGACCTTCCTAATCCCCGAAGCGGCGAGGCTCAACATTTTGTTCAATTCCTGGCGCGTATAGGGCCGCCCTTCCGCTGTTCCCTGCACCTCAACAAAATGACCCGAACCGGTCATGACGACATTGAAATCAACATCGGCGGCGCTGTCTTCCGCGTGATCAAGATCCAAAACCGGCTCTCCATTGATGAGCCCGACGCTGATCGCGGCGAGTTGGTCTTTAATCGGGAATTTCCGAATCTCGCCCTTTTCCAAGAGATGGCGGCAAACCTGATGGAGCGCCACATAGGCGGCGGTGACCGATGCGGTGCGGGTTCCACCGTCGGCTTCAAACACATCGCAATCGATGATGATCTGGCGCTCACCTAATAGATCGAGATCGGTAATGGCGCGCAGAGAGCGGCCGACGAGGCGTTGAATCTCGAAATTTCTGCCGGAGACCCGGTTGCGCGCCGCCCTTTCAGGCACGCTCCGCGGCAATAAACCATATTCCGCGGTGACCCATCCGCTCCTTTGACCCCGCATCCAGAAGGGGAGGCGTGTTTCGAGACTGGCGGCGCAAGCGACCCAAGTGTTTCCCATCCGGATCGCGGCACTCCCCTCGGCATGCCGGAAAAACGGCGTTTCGATACTGATTTTTCGTAGCGCATGGGGAGATCTCCCATCCGAGCGCGGCATCATCTTCCTCCTGACATCAATTAGCGTTCGTACCAGGGTATATCAACCTGATCGACAGGCATGACACTGCCAAGCGGACAGCCGAGGAAGCGCTCCCCGACCTCTTTGAACTTCAATGGAATATCACTCACATAATAATGACAATCTGGAGGCGATGCGGCCGCCGGGCGGAGCAATCCCGATTCCCTTAATCGATCCGACATCTCAACAACGGCGGCCTCGCCTGATTCTACAATGGCGACATCCGGCCCGATGACTTTCCGGATCGTCTCCTTTAACAAAGGATAGTGCGTGCAGCCGAGAATAAGAACATCCATCCCCTTATCCATCACCGGCTCCAAATACTCCTTGAGAACCCTCTCGGGAACATCACCCGACACCCATCCCTCTTCGGCCAGCGGCACCAGCAGCGGGCAAGCCTGAGAGATCACTTTGACGGACGGCTCGATGCTCCGCAACGCTATTGTATAAGCTTCCGACGCGATCGTGGCCCGGGTGCCGATGACGCCGATGGTTCCCTTTTGCGTCATTCTCAGCGCCTGGCGGACGGCCGGCTCGATCATGCCGACGATGGGAATGTCAAAAGACCGGCTCAACTCAGGAAGGGCGACAGCGCTCGATGTGTTGCACGCCACAACCAAAAATTTCACCCCTTTGTGCAAGAGAAAACGGGTATTCTCCATTGAGAAGCGGATGACGGTCTGCGCCGATTTTGTTCCGTAAGGAACGCGGGCCGAGTCACCGAAATAGAGAACCCCTTCGTCCGGCAACTCGCAAAGGATATGCCGGACGACGCTCAACCCTCCGATCCCGGAGTCAAAGACACCAATAGGCAGTTCCCGGCGTTTATCGGATTCCACTCATGCCTCTCCTATTTTTGTGAAACTTCAATTCAAGAATTGATATCAGCCCAGGAATAATACCGGTCCAGTGGGATATTGTCCACAAGCGGTTTTTCCTGCTCCCCATCGATAAGGACCCAAACTCTTTCCACCTCCGGGATATTCTGGGTCACCGTTCCAACGATCGAACGGATTGTCAGCCATTCCATTCCATCGCCGTGCGGGTGCAGGGTTCTTAGCGACTCGGAGAAGTTGAGATAGGCCCCGCCCAAACCATCCAGAAAGACCCCCAGCACGGCCGTTTCAGGCGGGATCGAGGAGACATTTTCAAGATGACTGCCAAGAATGAGCGATTCGACGAGATCAACAATCCGCTCTTCCGTCGTCTCACGGGCGGCGATCCAGTGGGTTTCCGTGCGCAGCGACGGATCGTGGGGCGCACCGAAATAAAGAAGAACAGGGTGAAGCGTCGGCGTGTTCAGGGCATCCGTCGACTCCTCAACAAATGATTCAGAAACCTCTTCATCGCCACCGAAAAGCAGCAAGTAGGTTCCCCCCAGCCCCATGAGAACAAGCAACAGGATGGGTATCCAACCCCAAAGGGTACCATCCTTCCTCTTATTGCCGCTTGTTTTAGATAAGTTCATTAGAATCCCTGCCCAGGCGTGTTGGCTGTATAAAATTCCTGCACCGATTGAACAATAGAAAGAACCAACCTATCCATCGATTCCCAATCATCCGATCCCGGGAAAACCTCCCCTTCTTTCCACTGTGGGCTCTGCCGGCCGATAAAGAGACGCACCACCGGCATATCCAGCCCCACGAGGTCGGCCATCGGACGCCTCTCCACACGGGTCTCTTCATCTCCCGAGAGGATCGCCGCCATCAACCGGGCGAGGTAGAGGCTTGAATGATAATGCCGATCAGTCGATTCATCCCAAGGGATGAGATCGGTTCCCGCCGCCGGAGCGAACGCATCCATCGATCCCGGCATTCCGTCGTTCTCCGATGTTCCCGAAAATAACGGCACAGGAGGGCGCGGCAGGGGAATCACCGCCGCCAATCCGCGGGGAACCTGTTCGTTATAGAGATCCAGGGCAAGAGATAGAAAGAGTGAAGCTTTCTTTGAGTTCGCCGCTTCGACATTCTTGAGGGCGCTGTTTCGGGATGTGGCGTTCACTCTCGCGACATCGACACCCAAACGGGCCTGCAGCAGGCTCGACACCGATTCGGTTAATGCCTCCATGAATCGCGCCGCCTGGTTCGATGGATTGCACCCCATCTTCAACTCGATAATGATCGGCCCATCCATAAAGAGCCCGGCGGGATCGGAATCCCACTCCAATAATGGCATCCGCAACCGGCTGACTTCGCGCAAACTTGTCGTGAATGTTATCTTCCACTCAGATGAAAGTTCGTCCCAGGAAACGGCCCATCCGACAATTGTGCGTTCCAAGAAAAACTCGAGCCGCGTACCGGCCGACGTCGGACTGATTTTCAGCAATTGCGCATACTCCCCCGCATCGGGCAGGGAAAGCAGGCGGGGATCCGTTTGCACATTCTCCAAATCGATCGTGAAATAACCCCGGCCATCCCAAGACGGATGAACGACCGGCTCCGCCTCGAAGGAACATCGTATGATAAACTGATGTCCCACCTCTTCCTGGATGAACCTGATCTCATCAGGTTCAGGGGGTATAAGAAAGAGGGTCTGGATCTCCTCCTCATATTCGATCCTGCCCACACTCACATCATTCAGTGCATGGATGAAATCGGGGAACGGGTAATAGAGTCCCTGGGGTGACAGCAGGATCGGATGCTCCATTGTCAGAGCGCGCTCGCCGGCATGCAGAACACAGCTTCCGACGGCAAACGAAACAGAGAGCGAATCCCAAACAATGTTCCCCCTCAGTGTCCCCAAGTTCCAGGCGAGATTTCCGGATATCGCCCAGATCAGCCGGTCGATCGGGGCATAGAGATCATCCCCAAACCGCGTCAGGGCATCCAGCCGGTCGGCGCGGCCGTCGGCAAAGACGGTCCGTATCCGCGGACCGGTCTCTTCCAAACCCGATCTTTGAGGCGCTGCGGCGGAATCAACTTGTACAAATTCGGTGCCGGCATAGCTGAGTGAATCGGCGGTATTGATGGAATCGGCCGTACTGATAGAATCGGCTGCGCTGTGCGCCTCAGCGCCGCTGGGCGAATCGAACGCCGTTGACGGATCGGCGGCGGCCCAAAGGAAAGGCATCGCCGACAAGAGAAGGACCCATCCCCAAAACATCTCGCTCTGTCTCTCGCGCAATTTAATCATCTCGCCGTGATCTTAGACGATACATGTCTCTTTGGGCATCTTTGCGAGCCAGCGCCTCACGTTTATCGTAGAGCCGCTTTCCGCGCGCGAGAGCGATCTCGATCTTGGCCTTCCCCGCACGGAAATAAATCGACAATGCGACAATCGTCAACCCTTTCTCCTCAGTTTTCGCCTGCCATCGCCTGATTTGGCGTTTATGGAGCAGAAGCTTTCTCGGCCGCCGCGGCTCGGTATTGAATTCACCCGCCTGTTCATAGGGGCTTATGAACATTTGCAGCAATATCAGCTCTTCATCTTTTATCTGTCCGTAGGCCTCTCCAATGCTGATCTTGCCGCTCCGAAGCGATTTGACCTCGGGTCCTTTGAGGGCAATCCCCGCTTCAAGGGTCTCCAGAATATGATACTCATGCCGCGCCTTCCGGTTCGTGGCTATGAGCCGGATCTTGTCTTCACCGCCCGCTTTTTCAGCGATCGATAGCTTTGATGTTTTTTTTGCCATAGGACTCTCTTTCCTCATCCTATGGCTATCAGAGAGAAGGCCGATGGGCAAGTGCAACCATGCCCCACCACCGATTTCATGGGAGTTTTTTGATTCTTAAGACCGTCCCCGGCCGGATTCCGGCGATCGAGCCCGACATGACAAACTCTCCTTAAGGCGACGGACCGCTTGACAGGGCGGGGTGTCGGTTCCTAGACTGGGCGCTGGCCCGTTGCGGAAGTGGCGGAATTGGCAGACGCGCTGGGTTCAGGGTCCAGTGGGGGCAACTCCGTGGGGGTTCAAGTCCCCCCTTCCGCACACCAGCAGGCCCGGGAGGTGACTCCCGGGCCTGTACCCATTTTTGCCCCTCCTTTCCCGGACTCTTCGCCGACCTTACCGTCTGGGTGGACTCAAGGGGCCCTCTCTAGGGGAGCTGGTAGATCGACTTGATCGATCCCCAGGTCGTCTCCCGGGTCGGCGTCGGGGTCAAACCCGTATTTAGCGAGCCTGGAGTCGGCTCAAGGCCATTCCCGAAAGGAGCCGTACCCCCAAAATAGGGGTTCAAGAAATCGAAGATCTCCCAGCCGCCGTCGCCATCCGGATACCGTCCGCTGGAACGGTCATCCTCCGCCTCATATGTATTGAAGGTATGGCTGTCGACGATGAGAGTATCGCCTCCCGAGATTTGATAGAGGATGACCGTGTCTCCGTCATTACTCATATTGAAACCAAAACTCGAATAGCCGTTATCCGATTCCCACTCTTTGCTCTCCGAACCGTAAACCACGAGCACATCCCCCGGCCCGAGATCTCCTGTAAATCCATAAGCGAGCGTCAGGGGATCCCCCAGCCGATAGCTCGACAGATCGATCGTGCTCCCGCCGGTATTGATCACCTCCACCCATTCGTCCCCACGATAGTCATACACGCCGTCACCATCCCAATCCGACGCCGGATCTCCCATCATCTCATTGAGAGCCAGATCGCAAAGACCGGGACCGCTGGCCAGAGCTGCCTGTACAAAGACTATTGTTACGATCAGCGCGAAGCGCTTCATAGAATTCCTCCTCTGAAGACGAAGCATTCATCCCTGCTTGTGAATTGAGTTTGTGGATTGAGTCTGCACACTGAGTCGGCAGACAAGATTGTGAACAGACCGCCGTCGCATTCTCCCGCCGGCGGGCGGCCGCGCCGTCGGCAAGTAGGGAGATAGCAAACATTGGACCTCTTTGGGTTCTGATCTGTAGTTGTTTGAGAGGGAAGGGGTTAGGGTGAAGGATTGAAATGCCGGATGGTGACACCGTCGTCCGGCCGACAGTGAGAAAGGCTGATGGTGTATAAACGCATGGCGGAATCATGTTATGCTCTTGTCATTGACAAATAATGGCGGACATTCACGCACCATTGATAGGCCATTGACAAATTATGGGGAGACTGTTCATGCGCACAATAATTGTCCTGATCATACTGGGCCACCTTGCCGGATTTAAGAGTGCGGATGCGGAATCGCTGACACTGCAAGCCCCCGATGCGTCAATGGTCACCATCCATCGGGATCTCTACGGCGTCCCGCACATCATCGGCGAATCGGAGGTCGGGATCTATTACGCGCAGGGGTTCGCCGCCGCCCAAGATCGCCTTTATCAAATGGAGATCAACCGGCGGGCCTCCACCGGCACACTGGCGGAAATGTTCGGCGCCGGTTATGTCTCAAGCGATCAAACGACGCGCAGCCGATCCTATACAGAGGCCGAACGGCAGCAGCAGCTCGCCCAAATGTCCGCGGATTTACAGGGCATGGTCGACTCGTATGTCGCCGGCATTAACACCTATCTCGACTCGATCGATGTCCATCCCGGCCTTTACTGCCCTCAGCAATTCGCCGCCGCGCAGCCCGAGGACTGGTCATCCACCGACATCGTTGCGATTGTTCAATATCAGATGCGGCGTTTCGGACAATTCGGCGGGCAGGAATTGACGCGCCTCAGCGAGTTGAACGCCAACGGCCAGGCCTGGTTTGATCAGAACCGGCCGATCAACGACCCCACCGCGCCCACAACGATCCCCGGCGGTGTCAAAGGCGCGGCCGACCGCGCTTGGCGCCGGTCGGAGATGACGGTCCGGCCCGAGGTTGTACAAGAAATCGAGGCAAGGAATGCGGAGCACGAGCGCCTTCTTCAGGGGATCGGCCTGCCCCCCAAATTCGGTTCCTTCGCCGTGCAGATCACACCCGGCAAATCGGCGACGGGGAATGTCATGCTGCTCGGCTGTCCCCAGATGGGTGAACCGCAGCAGGGTCAAGCCAACGCGATCCATGAGGTTGAGCTGACAGGGCCCGATTTTCACACCGGTGGGATGACCGTTCCCGGTATTCCGGGCATCATTATCGGCCACAATGACAATATGGCTTGGACGCTCACCAGTGGGATCAGCGACAACACCGATGTCTATATAGAAACAACCGAGGATGAAAGCCTGACCCGGTATTGGCACAATGGGCAGTGGGAGGATTTCGCGGCGATCCCCGACACCGTCTTTGACAATAACGACTCGCCCTATCCTTTTACAATATATCGATCGATTCACGGCCCGGTTTTCGGTTCAGATTTGTCGAACCACCAGGCTTTCACATACAAAATGACATTTTGGGGGTTGGAGCTGGACTTTGCACAGGCTTTTTACCTAATCATTCGAGCTGGGACACTCGCCGAATTTGAAGCGGCGCTCGCGCTGTGCCCGGTCTCATTCAATGTGTTCTACGCGGGAGTCGACCAAGCGATCAAATACTGGCACGCCGGGCTCTATCAGGACCGTACGGACGGCGTCGATCCGCGTCTTCCCCACAACGGCGGCGGCGCCGAGGAATGGGGCGGCCTCATCCCCTTCAACCAGCTTCCCGCCGCCGCGGATCCGGAGCAGGGATACTTCGTTAATTGGAACAATAAGCCGGTGAGCTGGTGGAACAACGGCGACAATATCCCCTGGGTCGGATGGCATCCCGTCGCGTATGTCGAGAACTACGTGGCGCCGATTCCTAATTTCACATTCGATGATCTCAAGGGAACGCCGCATGCCATCAACAGCCACGGGACCTATCAGCAGGCGGTCGAATTCAGCGCCGATTTGATCCTTGACGAGAATATCGTCCCGCCGGGACAGAGCGCCTTTATCAATCTCGAGGGCATACCGAGCCCCCATATCAATGACCAGTGGAGCCTTCATATAGCCTGGAAATTCAAGGATATGCTCTATGGCTACGAACCAAGCGGCCTGGATCCACCATCACCGACGATGGGAGCAAGCGGCGTTCTCTACCAGAACAAGCCCAATCCTTTTGGCGCGCAGACACGGATCGCCTTCACGCTCTTTGAGCCTGGGGAGGTGGACTTGACCGTCTATGCTCCGTCGGGCCGGCGTGTGAGATCCTTGTTCAACAAGACTATCGACGCCGGAACGCGGCAGGTGATATGGGATGGGCGGAATGATGGCGGATTCGCCGTTCCATCCGGGCTCTATTTCTATCGGATGAAAGTGGGGCGTGAAATCGTTTCGCGGAGGATGCTGCTGATTCAATAGTTACTTTGCGAAAGCTGCTTGGCGATAGCTACTCTGCGATAGCTGCTTGGCGATAGCTACTCTTCAACCCTGACGACACGCAGCCCGAACATTGAGGTCCCCTTCTCGGCCAATGAGTAAGCTCGATGCGGGGATGAGCATTGTCCGGCGAGGCTTCCCCAAGACCCGCCTCGAACGACGCGATATTTCCCAAAGGCAGGGCCGGTGGGATCAACAATAGGCTCGGTATCGTAATAGTCCTCACCATACCAATCGTGGCACCACTCCCAAACATTTCCGTTCATATCATAAAGACCCCAGGGATTGGGCTCTTTTTGCGCCACGGGATGGGTTCGTTTGCCGGAATTATCGCGGCACCAGGCGTAATCCTCCACGCCATCCGTCGCCACACCATGATAGAAACGGGTTTCGGTTCCCGCCCGGCAGGCGTATTCCCACTCCGCCTCGGTCGGCAGCCGGTAGATTTCTTTCCCGGCGTGGGTGTTCAGCTTCGCAAGAAAGGCGAGGGCCGTGGCATAGTCCAGCATCTCGACCGGATTGAGGCTGTCGGATTTAAAATAGGAAGGATTGTCACCCATGACCCCGATCCACTGCGCCTGGGTAACCTCGTGGATCCCCAGCCAGAAGGTATGGCTGATTTCCACCGTGTGGAGCGGTCCCTGCTCGGGACGGTGCCCCTCTTCATCATCGGGCGAACCCATCTCAAAGACGCCGGCGGTTATCAATGCGAAATCCATGGTGACACCGGGATAGATCTGAAAACTTTTACTCGTCTTGTTCTCGGCCGCTGTCGGCGCTATCCATATCATGGCCGTGAACAACATAAAGAGCGCTGAAATTCTCATTCTCAATCCCTCGTGATCCGGGTTCCATCCTCACCCCTCAGCGCTTCCCGCAACCGGCCTGGAGAGGTGATCAATACGAACTTGCCGCCCGATTTCAGAAAATCGATCGCCGATTCCATCTTCGGACCCATACTCCCCGCTGGGAAGTGGCCCTCGGATAGATATTCGATCGCCTGACCCATCGAAATGACATCGAGATCCTGTTGATGTTCGGTCCCGAAATTCAGGGAGACCTTCCCGACGGCCGTGACGATGACGATCCCATCGGCGCCAAGCGCATTCGCCAATACCGTTGTGGCGCGGTCTTTATCAATAACCGCCTCGACGCCCCTGAGGTTCCCCGAGCTTTCCCGCACGACGGGAATACCGCCGCCGCCGGCGGCAATGACCGTGTTGCCATGTGAATAGAGGGATTTGATGAAATCGAGTTCTACAATCTCGAGCGGCCGTGGAGAGGGAACGACGCGGCGCCACCCGCGGCCGCTGTCCTGAACCAACCGCCAGCCCTTCTCCAGACTCAGTCGTTTGGCTTCATCCTGGCTGTAGAAAGGCCCGATCGGTTTGGTTGGATTTTGAAAGGCAGGATCGTCAATGTCGACAACGACCTGGGTCACCACGGTGCCCAAGGGTTTCTCAATCCCTCTTTCAACCATTAAGTTGCGGAGTGTCTGCTGGATCATATACCCGATTCCGCCCTGTGAATCGGCGCCGCAGATATCGAGGGGCATCGGGGGAACGATCTCACGCGCCGCTTCGTTTCGGATCAGGATATTGCCGACAATGGGCCCATTCCCATGGGTCAGAAGAACGCGGTGGCCGTCGGCGATCAACTCCACGACATGTTCCATGGTGGCGCGTGTGATGCGGTACTGCTCCTCGAGCGTTCCTCCGCCACCGGGAGGAAGGAGTGCGTTTCCCCCGAGCGATACGACGAGGTTCGAGTTAACTTTTGAACCGGCCATTAAATCTTCCCTAAATTATGCGCCGGCTCTTCCGGACAGGTAGGTCGCGATCCGATCGAGGGCCTTATTGATATTCTCGATCGAATTCGCATATGAGAAGCGAAGGTACCCCTCGCCGAATTTCCCGAACGACGTCCCAGAAAGAGCGGCGACGCCGGCTTTTTCCAACAAGGCCGATTCCAGCGCCTGCGATTTGATGCCGGTGCCGGTGATATTCGGGAATACGTAGAAGGCGCCCCTCGGTTTGAGACAGGTGATGCCGGGAATCTTGTTCAAACCGTCGACAATCACATCCCGGCGCTTCTTAAACTCTTTCACCATCTCCTTCGGCTTATCCTGCGGATCCGTTACCGCCTTCATTCCAGCCCGTTGCACAAAAACATTGGTGCACGAGTTACAGTTCGTCATAAGTCGTGTGATATGGGCGGCGAGTTCCTTATTCATAACGCCGTAGCCGAGCCGCCAACCTGTCATGGCATAGGTCTTCGAATGCCCTTCCAACAAGATCGTCCGCTTCAGCATCCCGGGCATCTGCGCAATAGAGACATGCCGCCCTTCATACAGGATTTTGGAATAGACCTCGTCAGAGAGAACCCAAATGTCACGGTCACCGATCGCCTTGGCGATCAGCCCCATATCCTCCGATGAGAGCACGCCGCCGGTCGGGTTCTGCGGTGAATTGAGGAGGATCATTTTTGTTTTGTCGGTGATTAGCGCGACGAGCTCCGCCGGATCGAGGCGAAAATCCCGTTCCTCTTTCAATTGAATCGGAACCGCTTTGGCGCCGATGAAATTGATGACCGATTCATAAATTGGAAAGCCGGGGTTGGGATAAATGACCTCTTCGCCCTTGTTCACGCAGGCAAAGAGGGAGAAAAAGATAATCGGTTTGGCGCCGGGCGTAATAACGATATTTTCCGCGTCAACCGCAAGGCCCCGATCTTCGGCGATATGCTTTGCAAAGGCCTCCCGGACATCGGGCTGGCCGGCGGCGGGACCGTAATGAGTGAAACCCTGATCCAGAGCTTCTTTCGCGGCATCGATGATATTCTGTGGGGTGTTGAAATCAGGTTCTCCGATTTCCAAATGTATAATATCGCGGCCTTGGCGCTCCAGCGCCTTCGCGCGCGCCAGAACCTCAAACGCCGTTTCCGTCCCCAGACGATTCATTCGATCCGCGAACATTCCATTCCTCCTCCTCCCAGAAATCGTCTAATTTCATCCGGGAATCAGGGTTCATCATCCAGTTCTGTTGGTGGAGCATCTCATTCCACCAAATTCTATGTAACCGGTAACGGATACAGACTGCATAAAGCGTGCAACAGGATGTACAAATATCGGGCGGAACAATGTCACCCACCGGGAGCATCACCTTGCCGCAACGATAATATAGGCGTTCGGAGCAGTTCGGACAGTGCGCTTGCCCGTCAGCCCCATCAACCGGTTCGGCATCAAACCCCGCGACACTGACACTGCAGGACGGATTCAGACAGTACCAGGACGATCCTCCCAGTTCCTCTTGATACCACTCCTCAACAAGTTGCCTTGTCAACAGAGTTTGGTTCAGTTGCGTGAACTTTTTCTTAAGTTGTCTATTCATCAGGGAACGAGATCCCCCGCAGTCCCGTCTCCCGATCCTCCAATCGAAGGAGTTTGATGGGAATTCGAGACAGCATTATTTCATTGGTTACCCAGACACTTCCCCGTGTCAGGTGACCTCCGACCAATCGCCCATCAGGTTCGGCCAATGCCGCGTGGGCGTGTACAATATATCCGTCATCCTGCCTGGAGATATTCCCGGAGAGAGAAATCAGTTCGAGCGGCTCGGTGAAATGATGCGATTCATACCTTCCCTGCCCCACAAAATAGGACAGCTCGACATCTTTCAGCATACCGACGCCACTGACGATGACCGCCGTCTCAATTTCGGCTTTCCGGCTGATCTCACCCAGAATATCCGGCACAATCTCGCCCGGATGGAGCCTTATGAACAGGACATCGCCTTTCGATCTATAATCCATCGTCCTCATCTCCTTATCTCTATTCTAACACGATCCCCCGGGTCACCTACACCCCCCCCCGCCGGATGGAGCGCCGGAAATGCCCCCAACTCCAGTCCCTGGAGGCAAAACAGGGCTTTCCCGGATCCACGCTCCCCCCTTTTCCCCTCCGGCCAAAGCCGACTGGAAGGCTTGGGCCGCGGATTGCCAGGTCGAAAAGTGGTCCAGATTGAGCTTGATCAGGTCATCCATTTGAGTTTGGTACCAGCGCCGGACCAGGATCGCTTCTTGCGGGTCAAGGATCGCTAGATGCGGCGACGCCTCCTCCCCGCCGGATGAAAAATAGCTTTTCAACGCCGCCGCCAGATCCTCCTCCTTCAGACCGAGGCCGTCCCCCTCTCCCGTGAGCAGCCGGGCCGCCCCACGGGCTGTCAGAAAGTAGGTCTCATAGCGATCCGGATGCAGCGCGCTGGGGATTGCAAAAATTCTGGTTCCGGGATCTCCCGCCTCCACATCATGGGTCTCAATCTGGATATTCCAACGCGGCCGGCGCCTCCTGATTTCAGTCGATTCGAGCACGAGCGCGGCCAGCTCCGATTCCAGCGGCGTCCAGGAGAGATCCCTGATCTCCTCCAAAAAGGACTGCCGGCGCTTGGAGTTATCCGTCAGCGGCTTGAAGTATTGTCCGACCCTCTGTCGCAAATTTCTGGTCTTGCCGACATAGACAATTTCATCCGCCTTATTGATAAAGCGATAGACGCCGGGTGTTTCCGGCAATCGATTCAGATCGGCGGCTGAGAAATTGAAGGACCCGAAGTCGACCGGTTTCCCCCGCCCTTCGCCGCTCTCAGCGAATCTCTTGAACGATTTCCTGTCGGATGTCGTTTCCGCGCAGGTTTCCAAGAGGGCCACGGCCCCCGCGAGTTCACCGGAAAGCCCGTCGGGAAGGGGCTGCGAAGAGCCCAAGGCCGCCGGCCACATGCTTGGCGATTTGAGGATCATCGGCTCCGGACGGGGCCGTTTTTGTTTGTCGCAGAGCCAGCGAAAGGCATCCCGCAGGTCATAGATGGGGGATGAGATCTCGGGGATGGCCAAAATCTTCTCGGCCGATTCCAACCACCGCTGCACCCGGGCCGAATACGGCGTGTACAGCGGCCCCGACTCGATCATCCTGAGTTTCTCAACGGTATCGGGAGATCGGAGGGTGCCGGTCCAAGATGGCCCGGGGCCCTCGGCTGTCACCGGCGCCAGCATCATCCGCCAAAGCCAGGGAGTCCGTTCATGACCGCGGGCGACTTCTATGACAGCAACCGATCCGGGGAACCAGGCTTCCTCCTGCGGCTCTTGGTAACTCCAATGGCCGGGGTTGATCTCTTGGCAGCGAGGTTCGGTCGAGAGGATCGAGCGGACCAACCGGTCGGCGCCGTTGGGTGAGACAAGTCTTAGGAAGCGCCGGGCAAGGTCCGACGCCGGGACCGAATCGCCGGCCTCCCGAAGATGATCAACGATCGATTGTTTTAGGTCCTGGGCCATTAAGTGACTCCATAACAAAATATTGACAAACCTGGTAAAATGGTGTAAGCATTAGGTACATTCATGCATCCCTAACGGGGGGATGACTGCGCGAGGTCAAAGAGTAGTGGAGCGAGGCGGTGAAGGATCGCCGTCGAGGATCTGGAAAGAGTCCAGAGTGAACCGCGCTCCCAGTCCCCCGTAGGACCTCAAAGTTAGCCCGTGTATGAATCCTAATGGCGGGGGACTCGTGAAAACGGCCCCCGTCGTTTTCTTGATGCCTCAGCGTTCCCCTCCCGTCGCTACCGACCCTCCGGCCCGCCACTCTCTCTCGTCCTTTCGCGCATCTTCTGCAAGAGAGCCATCGCCTGGGGATTGCCGGGCTCGACCGCCAGAATCCGGTCGATCCAAATGCGGGCCTCCTCCAAACGGCCCGCCTCCACATCACAATCCGCCACGACAGCCATCACATCTTTCCGGCCCGGTGAGAGAGACAGGGCCTCGAGGAGGTAATCTCTCGCCCGCTCACGATATCCCGCTTTCAACAAGGTGTTCCCGGCCCGGATATAATTATCGGGATCGACAGGGAACAACCGCGCGGCGGCTCGAAATTCGACGAAGGCCTTGGCGAGTTCCCCCCTTTCTCGATAGTAATTCCCCAGGGCGACATGTCCGTCGAGAATCGATAGGTCTTTCTTGATCACCATTTGGGCCAGCCTGAGCGCCATGGTATCGGGCAACTCGGGCCAGCCGATGGATTCCTCAAACCCGGCGGTTTCCGTATCGGCCGGCTTGCCGGCATTCCAGATCGCATAGGCTTCACGGTAGGCCGATGGCACGCGGTATTGCCTCATCGGATCGGCTTCCAAAACCGCCTGGGAGGGAGAAACATTCAATCCCTGAGGATGAGCGTAGGGCCAGCGGGTTAACAAATGGGCGACATGAAGATCGGCATGCAGCGCGTCGAGTTGCGTCAACCCGGCCATCTGTAAAAGCTCCCTTGCGCTGAATTCGTCACTGTCTTGCCACTGGATGCCGGGATCCGGCCAGCCGATTTCCTCCAGCTTGCCGCAGATGGATTCGGCGATGATGAGCTGGCCGATGAATCCCGGGTGGAGGTGCTCCATGAAGAGATCCCCTCCCGGAGCGGGTCCCCGCGTGGCGGCCTGGAATTGCGCCGTCAACGGAACCAGCGGCACCTCTTCATCGCGGCAGATTGTGCGAAGAATGTTCAATAAACGCGAGTCGGCGCGGAAACGAACGGTGTCCCAATCTCTGGCCAATGTATAAGCTTCAACGGAGGCGGTGGTATCTCCTGCGACCGCGGTAAGCCATCCGCCGTGATACCAAAGATCAGCGCCGGTAGAATCTTCGGCGACAAGCGCACGCCAGTAGGAGCTGACATCCACCGCGGAGACGCGGCCCTCGAGATAACCCTTCTCCAGCCCCCACAGCTTCTCTCGCCGGCTTTGTACAAGCGTTGGATCGTTCTCGAGAAGACTTCCGAAGGGATAATGACCAGACAAATTGCTGACCGGCTCGCAGAAAACGACCGGCACATCATACCTTTTACAGGCTTTGATCATCTTGCGGAGGTTGTTGCGATAATCCTTTTCAGCCCGGAGGCTCAGCGGGCTGCGCGGATCGATCTCGGGCCGGGCCACCATCCGCTCCATCAAGGTTCCCGGCGCGATATCCGGCTCCCTCGTCTTGCTTGAAAGATAGCGCCAGATCCGGGAGTGCTGAACCCATCGCATGAAGGGGAGCAAGCGGCTCGATGAACCGCCGGGACCGGCGCTCGACGCGGCGCCCCACGCGCCGTAATACTCATTATGCCCCGTATAGATCACCACCAGATCGGGTCCCTGGCGCAGCACCTCGCGCGTAAAATCGACGATGGTGAAGGAAGCCACGGCGGAAATCCCGCAATTGATCACCTCAATCCCCTTCGTCGGAAGATAGATCGACAGCTTTTCATTCAATAGGGCTGGATAGGAGAGGTGCGCCGGGAATGGGAATCCGGCGGTCGTCGAGGCTCCGAGACAAAAAACACGAAGGCGTCCCTCCGGCTTGATCGCATCAAAGGCCTGGAAACCGGGAGCGGGCATAATGCGCGCCAGCTCGGGCGGGAAATCGCGTTCGGCGACTCTGGGATTCGTTTGGAATTTGTGGATCGATCCGAACTTGACCTCGCGGAAGAGGGATTCGGGGGTGGCGACACCGGCGATCCGGAACCCGATTTCAACCAATGCGATGAGGACAAATGGAAGTAGAATCGCTGTTCCACGGAAGATCCACAGCTTGACACCTGAGATTCTCGCCTTTTGGGCCACCACATCCACATCCTCTCGTATGCGGTTTACGAACCGGTGATTCGAGCCCTGAATGCGGATCGTGCACCGGTCCCTCGAATAACGGCGGCGATAGAGCAGCGCCTTCGTTAATCCTAGTGGGGTCGCGGCCGCTTCGCAACGAATGGGATCTTTCTTTCACTCGATGACGAATAATAATGATCATCCGGCGGATCATCGGCTGCTCCTGCCTGGGGCGCCGTTAATGACTCTGGATCACTGCGTCCGGCGGGGTCATCGAGACGACCGCGATCACTGCGCTTGCCAGGATCTCATCGAGACGACCCCGATCACTGCGCTTGCCAGGATCTCATCGAGACGACCCCGATCACTGCGCTTGCCAGGTCACAGAAACGGCTCCACCCGATCGGATCTCACCCCCCATCAGATGCATCCGCCAGCCGGCACCCCAATGAATCCCTCCTGCCAGCCGCCGGATTCCCATACCCAGCCATAACGACGGCGAGGTCGTGGGGATCGGAATCCACCCCGACGGATCGGGGAAAAGGCCGATCCATCGCGTTCCCCCGGTATCTCCCGATCCCCTTCCGGCAACCCACTGCAGGCTCCCCCGCGGAGATCTTTCCGAGCCATGAAACTCTACAAAATGATTCCCTTTGGAAGGCCCCGCATCTAGCGCCGTTCCGTCGCCTGCGGAGCCCGGTTCGGTTTCGGAGGTCGATTGACCCAGACCCGCACGCAGGCCGATGGAACGGGACGCATTGTCTAAAAGATGGAGATTACATGTTAAACGGGAAAGATCCGCCGTCAGCCGCCGCCCCAGACCCTGTGTCCAGCGGGGTTCCAGACTATGCCGCACAGCCAAACCCAATGTTGGTTGGAATGGAATCCCGCGCGTGAAGGAAATGTATAGGTTGAGATCCCTTCGATGAGTTGGAAGCGGCTTCGCATCGGTCCAGCGCGCTTCATTGGCCGCGTGCAGTTGCATCGTGGCTCCCGGGCGGAGCCTCCACTCGGCGGCCACCCGCATCATTCTGACACGCCCCGTCGGCGGCCGGCGGGGATCGCAACTCCATTCCCAATCCACTTCCCGATCCCACCGGAAAGCGACCTCCAAACGCTTTAGGGATGGCATATCCCGGTTTCCTTTCCAGAGCGCCGAGAGGGCCCAAGCCTCGATTCGATCCTCTCCGGCCATTTCATAGGAGACCCGCCCCCGCGGACCGGCGTGGGATCCGGCCAACGAGAGCAGGGGGATCGGCCTGGGAGTCGTCTTTAACAATAATACACCGAGCCAGGAGGATGGATTCGGAGTCGAATGGAAAAGATCGAAGAGAATCCAAGCGCCATGAATCGTTGAGAAAGCTTCCGGCTGGGCACCGCCGTCGATCTCGCAGTTCTTCTCGCCTCGGCTGGGTTTGCGGGCCCAGAGACCACCGATTGTCAGTCGCCGCAATCCTGGCGGAGTCACCGCGCCGGCGCCCACGATCGGCGGTTCGATCTCCCCAAGCCATGACCATTTCTTGACCCGCATGGCCATGGGACTCAAAGCGAGACGGCCGCCCCAACCGGGATCCCTTTCACCCAGTGAGAGAATCAAACCCTCGGCCCAGCTCAACTCCAGATGCCCGGCCTGGAAGGGCCCCGCGGCAAGAGAGCCTTTGACATTCGCGCCTGAGATCTTCTCCGGATTTGTCTTTAACAAAAGATCGCCATGCAAAGGAAACCGCCCCCCACTCCACCCGGCGCTCCCCTTGAAGCGAAGCGGCTCGGTTGTGGAGCTGTGAACCCATCGCAACGAAATCCTGTGGCTCCAGGAGTTCGAGAATTTTTGCAGCCCCGTGGACTTGGCGAAGGCCGGATCGGGGCGGATGTGCTCAGGGGCTGACGTTACAGAATCGGCCGCTTCGAGGTATCCCGCACCATTTAACAGGTCGAGAATCCCCATTTCCTCCAGTAGGTCAAGCGTGCCTTCCTCTTGGGCTTCGTCGATCACCAGCGGATCGGCGGGGGTGTCCGCCGGAGTATCGGTAACGGCGGCGACGATGGTGGCGGCGGGGTTGTCGGCAGGGGCATCGGTAACGGCGCCGGCCGGGGTGTCGGCAATGGTGTCCGTATCGGCATCGGCCGGGGAGATAAAATGTATCATTCCCATGCAGGAAAGGGCGGTCAGGACGGCAACCGGCCGGAGTCGTTGAAGGACGTGGCGGAATTGGAGCCTCTGGGGCCACTGATGACGCGCCACGATCAGAACCCCCAAAAGAATGAGATCCCCGGTGTCCAACCCAAGACAGGGTGGCCGTGCATCCAAAGATCAAATCCGGTGCGAACGAAGGGAAGGTGCAGGATGAAATGAAAAATCTCAGTTCCCAAGGTCAAATTATAGGCCGTGGCCAAGGCCAGGCGCGGAGTGGTGTTCGACGAAGCACTGCCCGCCGAAGCGATGCCCGACGAAGCACTGCCCCCCGAAGCGATGCCGGCCGAAGCGCTGCCCGCCGGAACACTGCCCGCCGAAGCGCGATCCAAGGGCGCCTCCGTCGCCTGGGCTGGGGTCCACCTGATCCCGACCACCGATGAACCCGTATTTTGGGATGTTTGACGTATCTGAACATCGACAATAAGACCGGCCGGCGCCGACAGCCGGCTCCCAACGCACCAAGTCCACGACCAATGACCCTCTCCATCAAAACTCTGTACCATCCGGTCGACGCTGAATCCTCCATTCACTTCAACAAATCCCCGGCAAATGCTGATACCCGAATTTCCACCCCACCCCACGGGCTCACTGCGGCCGGCCGCCTGCAACCCGCCCCCTCCACACCCAATCCACCAGACGGCCGGCGGTTTACCTTTCACAAAACGGAAATCACACCACGCTTCCCGGTATTGTTCACCCGAGAGCAAGACACCCGAGAAAAATCCCGACCAGTGATCGCCGGACAGACCGGTCTCAAATGTCATCGAAGAGAGTTCAGCGATTTGAAAGGGGCGCCAAGCGGAAATCCGGCCGCTCCAGATCGCCGGACCGGGTTCCCCCCATTCCCCATTCCCTTCATGCCCTCCCTGCTCTCCTCTCCCTCCCTTTGCTCTTATCCAGCGAGCCGTTGTTTGATCGGTGAATAGATCGGGCCAATGCCAGATCGGATCTCCTGATCCCCAAACCGGTCGCAAAGGAGGGGGACCGGCCCCGGCGGCGGTGATGGCACACGTGAGAAAACCGGTCGCCAGGGCGATCCCGAACAGGATCCTCGTGTATCGACCAACGATCCTTTCGGTGAATGCTTTATCAAAACTTTCCATGCCGGACATCTCAGGGAGTCACACCGAGAGAAGCGCTCCACTGCTGCGATCCCTTCCCCTCCGTCCAGGATTTGACGCAGACCACATAGAGTCCCGGAGCGACACCCCGCCCTGATTCGCCTTCTCCATTCCACCAGAAGGCCGGTTCACCGGCTTTTCTCTCCTGGAGACCCAAGGTACGGACCCGGCGTCCTGAAATGTCAAAGACCTCAGCAGACCAGGTCCGTCCTTCCGGCGTCGCGGGGGGGAGAATGAGACAGCCGGGGGATTCGCCTCGGGTCAAGACCGTTGGCGTGATGAGGAGTTTTCCCTGGTATAAAGATTGTTGCTCTAAAAAGCCGGGAGACCCGGGTGTCGGGCCGTGGGGAGAAGGAATCCAATCAGCAATGGGGTGAGACGGCCTCTCCACCGAACGTCGTTCCAACGAGATCCCATCACCGGCGCCGGGCGGTGGTGTATAAGATGCGACATCGGAGATTTCACCGGACGCCTTCGATAAAACCAGGATGTCCGCGACCCCGATCTCTTCTTGAATCGTATTGTTTAAGGACGGCCAAGTGCCGGAGAGGGCAAGGATTTTTGAAAAATCGAAGTCAGGTCTGGCCGCCACAAGGGCTACCGGATCTTCTGACAATATAAAGCGGTCATCGCGAAAAATGGGCCGGGAGTCATCAATTAAAATCCGACGTCCTCCCGCATCCTCCAGACCCCACCCATTTAACGAATAGATCTCTTCCCGAACGAGGATTTCGACCCACTCCTTCTCCCCATCCAGCGGGTCATATTGTATTTCCACAATCGCGACGGGTCCGGTCCCGACATAAAACCCGGTCCGGGCAAGAAGGGTGTCGGAATTTAGACAGAACATTATCTCACGTTGATAGAAACCGGGTTGAGATGGCGCCTTTTCTTCCCAATTGAAACTCACCGGGCTATCACAATAGATCGCTTCGGGTAGCGGCGGGTGGAGCGGCCTTCCATCCCATGTGATGACCGCCGGCGATAGGACGACCGGGTCAAGGCCGGAATGGACAAGTCGCGCCGACCATCCGATCGGTTCATCCGGGGAGGCGACACGGGGATCAGCATGCGGGCTTTCCAGGAAAAGTGTCTGCGGCGACTTGTTCGGTTTCCCCGGTGAGGGTGAGGACAGGGCTTGAAAATCCCTTGAATTATCGCCGGTATCATTCCCATCGGGCATGCGGCCGAGCGCCTCGCCGGATGGCAGATCGGGCGCGGGCAGCCCCTCATAGTAAACCGGGTACTCCAAAACACCCCATCCCACTAGATCGATAACTTCATCTCCACGGCGCACGCGGGCGGCATCTGGGCCATTTTGGAGATGCAGTGTCGTCTCAAAATCGGGAGAGCCGGAGTACCCTTCTGGTACACCGCCAATCCAGAGAAACGCTCCTGGATCCAGAACCAAGTTTGAGGGGGCCGCCCACTCCACCGACCAGCTCTCGGGCCGCGCGCCGTTTCCAGATTCTAAGATGATGTCATCCAATACGATAGAAGACAGCCCGGCGTTGAAAAGCTCCACATATTCTTTTCCCGTATCAGACCCCTGAGGGTCATAGAAGATCTCATTAATCACAACCCGGCTTTCGCCGTCGATGGAACACACGGCGGTGCTCTCGGGGCCCGCTAAATTTCCGCAACACTCTGTTATTTCAGAAGTTGCGCTGCACACCGCAATCCATCCGCCCGACAATCCAAGACAGATGAAGCCGAGCATCAGCAGCCGCCACCCCACCCATCCGGCTATTCCCCAGTCTCTCCGCTGCATCTCGATCTCCTTCCTTGTAAAAGATCCCCAAACCGGAATACTTCCGTGTTCCCCTCCCACCGGCTATCCCACCGGGTGTCGGAAGAACGACGAGAAAGATCGTAAAACGACAATAGTGCAGGGATCGCACCACCTCGCCTTAGGTGATGGGATGGCGGGGCCGATATTTTAGACAGGATGGGACTCGGTTCCGACCACCGAGTCGGGGAGCCATCCCTATACTTGAGATGCAAAGTCGCGTCGCCGATGGCCGCGGGAGCCGCTCCGTCACGAGGGGGTAGCGAGCATGAACAAAAATGTTTCTTTCACATTAGGCCTCATAATTGTGCTACATTTTCTCCTTCCCGCGCAATCCTGGGGTGCAAATGGCGCCAGCCGGCTTGATCCGCGGTTGCAAAGCATTATGAACGATCGTGAAAACGGCACAGCCATGGAACGAGTGGCGCATCTGCTTGAAGTCTCCGCCTTGCCCGATGACCGGATACCCTGCTTCATCCGGGTCACTGATCCCGGGAGCATCGCGGCTCTCGGCATTCCCGCTCAAACCGTCGCCGGCTCGATTGTAACGGCCCGGCTGACCCTCGACGAGATCGCAACCCTCTCCACACAGAACGCCGTCACGAGTATCTCGATGGCCGTGCGCGCCAAGCCGCTGCTCGATCTTTCCATCCCCGCAACTTATACAGATGAGGTTCATGACGGGAATGGCGCGATTCCGCCTGTCTATTCGGGTATCACCGGTGAAGGGGTCATCGTCGGCATCATCGATACGGGAATCGATCCGTATCATGACGACTTCTGGGCTAATGGCGACTCCCGCATCCTGCAGATTTGGGATCAAGATGATAATTCCGGCACGTCCCCCAGCGGATTTGGTTATGGCACCGAATGGGATACAGACGACATCGAGAATTCAGATTGCGATTCAAAAGATACGCACGGTCACGGAACGCATGTCGCCGGAACGGCGGCCGGCAACGGCGCGGCGACCGGGCATGGCGAGCCGGCTTATACATATGTCGGCGCGGCGCCGAAGGCCGACATCATAGCCGTCAAGACGACATTTTTTACGACGGATGTCGTGGACGCGGTCGAGTATGTCTTCTCAAAGGCGACCGCCCTTAGCAAATCCGCCGTTGTCAATCTCAGCCTCGGCACACATTACGGCCCGCATGACGGCACCGCCGACTTCGATTTGGCCCTCGACGCCCTGGCCGGTGAGAATAGAATCATCGTCGCCGCCGCGGGCAATGAACAGGGGGATCGCATTCACGCGGAAGTCACCGTCGCCCAAGGGGGAACCGGCAGCGCTACCTTTATCATTCCGAATTACGTCGCCAAAGTCGCTTCCGACAATGACATTGTCGCCATTGACGCCTGGTACACCGGCGATAGTGAACTGGCCGTCACCTTGACGTCTCCCAACGGGCATGTGGCCGGCCCTGTCCCCTTCGGCGACTCAGAAACCTACAACACCGTCGATGGATTTGTGACCATCGACAACGCCACAACCAACCCCGTCAACGGCGACGAAAACTTATACATTGAGATACGGGATGCGATGTCCGTCAATCCGCCGGAGCAGGGAACATGGATCCTCGAATTTGAAGGCACCGTTGTGCCCGCGGGTCTTCTCCCTGCCGTAGCCGAGATCGACCTTTGGTTATACGTTGCAACGATCGCGAGTTCCCCCTACTTCAATCTCAGCTCCCAGGAACAAGAGATCGTCGGTTCTCCGGCAACCGCCGATTCGGTTATCGCCGTTGCGGCATGGGTGACCAAGAAGATGTGGGCCTCAATCGACGGCAATTCATACCAGTACAGCCCCGCGCCGGTGCTCAACTCCATCGCAGACTTCAGCAGCATCGGCCCCCGCCGGGATGGCGTGAATAAGCCCGACGTCGCCGCTCCGGGCATGGGGATCGTGGCGGCCCTCTCCACCTACGCCTCCTATCAGGTCGAGTATATCGATCCGGACGGCAAACATTTCCTCAACCAGGGGACCAGCATGGCCTGCCCGCATGTCGCCGGCATCGTCGCTCTCATGCTTGAAAGCAACGGCAGTCTGACAAAGGGAGAGATCATGGCCCAGCTTTCCAATACGGCCAATACGGATGCCTTTACAGGGTCGGTTCCCAATTCGACCTGGGGTGTTGGAAAGATTGACGCCCTCGGCGCCACAAGCTGGACCACGCCGGTCATGATCTACGGGATGGAAGCCCAGCCCGAGCCTTGGGGAGTGCGCGTGACCTGGGCCGTCAACTCAGATATCACCATTGAAGGCTACCGGATCCACCGGGCGCTCGATGACGGCTCTTATCCGGATGATCTTCTGAATCGGGCTCTTCCCATTATTGAAGGTCTGGCCGCAGAGCTCGACGGCTCCGCCGATGACCGGGGTTTAACCGAGCCGGGGCGCTATGCCTACTGGATAGAGGCGATCCATGACGGCAAATCCGCTGAGATGGCGGGTCCGGTCTATGTCGACTGGTCGCCCACGGCGACGGGGCGCATCGTCTTTCATCCGGCCTCACCGAATCCCTTCACGCCGAATACGACCATCCGGCTGGACCTGAATTATAAGACACGGGTCCGCGTCGACATACTCGAACCCGGTGGGCGCCGGATCTGCACCGTTGCTAATCAAATGTATCAGCCGGGAGAAGTCCGCATCGTCTGGGACGGCCGCGATGGGACGGGACGGCCGATGGCCCCAGGTCTCTATTTCACCTGGATCAGAGCTGGGGACCAAGAGCAGATTGGCCGCTTGGTTTTGCTTCGCTAAGGATTATTCCACCAAGTGATAACCGGCGGCAAACGGGGCGGGAATCACCCGCCCTGTTTGCTTGTTCCTCAACGGCCCCTTCCCCTTTTACTTGTGACTCATTTGTCTATTACCTATTCTCAGATGAATAGCTCAAGATGCCTCAAATGAGAAAGGGGATCAGATCATGCCTCGACCGCGTTTCCTTCCGGCTTTAGCGGTCTGCCTTCTGCTCGTCAGCACCGCCGCCGTGGCGGGCGGGATGCCTGCGTCGAAGCTGCATCCGGCCCTGCGAATGGCGCTCAAGGGGCTTGATGAAGAGAGCCCTTTCGGCAAGAACGCCGGTCCTGATTCCTATTTTAAATTGATGGCATCCGACGACGGCCGGCTGCCCTGCCTTATCCGTCTTGTGGCGGATGGGATTTCCGCCGAAGCGATCGGGATCCCCATCCAGACCCAATCCGGCCGGATTTGCACGGCGCGGTTAAGCCCCGAGGAGATCGACGATCTGTCGAACCGACCGGAAATCACCTCCATTTCATTGGCGGTGCAAGCGCGCCCCCTCCTCAATCGTTCCGTACCTGAAATGGGCGGAACCGCTGCGCACAATGCCGACGGCGGGACGCCGCCCGTTTATAATGGATATGCCGGTGAGGGAATCATCATCGGCATCATCGATTCGGGGATCGATCCGTATCATCCTGATTTTCAGGGGAACGGGACGACCCGGATCCTTTCGATCTGGGATCAGATGGATGATTCCGGCGATCCGCCGGTGGGATTCGACGGGGGGAGCGAGTGGACACAGGCGGAGATTAATAATCAAACCTGCACAGCGGTGGATGACGACGGGCACGGAACGCATATCGCGGGGATCGCCGCGGGAAACGGCTCGGCGACCGGCAACGGCCAGGCGGCTTATCGGTTTGTGGGCATGGCGCCCGAAGCCGATCTCATTATTGTTAAAACATCCTTTTATACCGACGACATCATCGATGCCGCATCTTATATTTTCGGCCGCGCTGATGCCCTGGGGAAGCCGGCCGTGGTCAACCTCAGCTTGGGCAGCCATTACGGCCCTCACGACGGGACCGAGGATTTTGATATCGCCTTTGAAAATTTGGTGGAGCCGAACCATTTGATCGTCGCGGCCGCCGGCAATGAATTGGGCGATAGCATTCACGCCGAGGTAAGTGTTGAACAGGGCGGCCTGGCCACCGTGACTTTTGACATCGCGCCCTATGATCCACTCGCCGGAACGCAGAATGATTATTTTGCGATCGACGCCTGGTATGACGGCAGCGCCGAGCTCACCATCACGATGCAGACGCCGAACGGCGCCATACTGGGTCCCATCTTCTACGGCGAGGTTCTTGATGAAATGACCGGCGATGGGGATGTCTATATCGATAATGGTTACTGGGATCCGCCGAACGGGGATGAAAACTTTCACATTTACGTTCTCGACGTCGACGCGGCGCACAGTCCCGCGCCCGGTACTTGGACGATCTACATCGAAGGGGCCGTCGTCCCCACGGGCCTGGTGCCGGTTGAAACCGATCTCTGGGTCTATCTATGGTCGGGACCGATCCCAAAATTTGTGCAAGGTGTCGAAGAGGAAGAAATCGTCGCCTCACCGGCAACGGCTGACTCGGTCATCGCCGTGGCGGCCTATGTCACCAAACCGAATTGGCGGTCGATCGACGGCAATATCTATTACTACCAGGGCTCCATCGAGAACGGCGGCATCGCCGATTTCAGCAGCCCCGGTCCCCGCCGTGACGGCGTGCTGAAACCGGAGATCGCGGCGCCTGGAATGGGGATCAAATCCGCCCTCTCATCCGACGCTTTTATGTACGACGCCTATATCGATCCCGATGGCGTCCACTTCCTCACGCAGGGAACAAGCATGGCGGCTCCGCATGTGGCGGGTACGCTCGCGCTGATGTTAGAGGCGTTCGGTTCCCTCACCGCCGCGGACGCCTTGGATCAGTTGACCCGGACCGCCCGCGCCGATGATTTTACCGGGAATGTCCCCAACGCTCGGTGGGGTTACGGAAAGATCAATGCATCGGCCGCGACCGATATCAACACGCCGATCATGATTGAGGGGATCGAAGCGACCGCCACTGCATGGGGCGTTCGCCTTGCTTGGAACTCCCCGGGTGATATTCAGGCCTCATCATATCAGCTGCTGCGCGCCCTCGATGACGGATCGGCGCCGGGCGAGCTTATACAAAACGCCAAGATGATCGCCGTTGTGCCGCGGGACGGCGCCGGGATGGTATGGGAGGATCGTGATCTTGTACAACCCGGCATTTACGCCTACTGGATCGCCGCCGTGTTTCAGGGACAGGTTGAATATCCGGCGGGTCCGGTTTATATCGACTGGAGCGGCCCGGCCGGTCTCAATGCCGAGCTCTTTCAGGCGATGCCGAATCCTTTCCGTCCACAAACAACCTTGCGGCTGAATCTCCCCCGCGCCGGACGGGTCGCCGTGGAGGTGATGGATCCGGCGGGACGGCGCATTCGCACATTGGTGCAGGATTGGCTGCCGGCGGGGTTGCACCGGCTTATTTGGGATGGCCGGGATGAAGAGGATCGGGAGGTTCCCTCGGGGTTATACTTTGCCCGCGTCCAGGCGGCCGGTAAGGTCCGCGTCGGAAGGCTCGTGCTGATTCGATGACAAGTATGGAGGCATAGATGAATCCCTTTGATCTGTACCGTTCATTAGCCAAGAAAACAGATTCCAAAATTCTCTTGGTCGTATTTGACGGATTGGGAGGCCACCCGACCCCCGCGATGGGAATGTCCGAGCTCGAGGCCGCCAAGACCCCCAATCTTGATGACCTGGTGGCGGAAGGGGCCTGCGGTCTTTCCACCCCTATATCCGCGGGAATCACCCCCGGTTCCGGTCCGGCGCACCTGGGGCTGTTCGGCTACGAACCCTTGGATTACATTATTGGGAGGGGTGTTCTTTCGGCCCTTGGAATCGGTTTCGACTTGCAGCCGGGCGATGTTGCGGCCCGGATTAATTTTTGCACGATGAATAGCGACGGCCTCATCACCGACCGGCGGGCCGGTCGTATCGCAACGGAGGAAGGCGCCAAGCGTTGCAAGATTCTTTCGGAAATCAAGCTTCCGGGCGTCGAGATATTTGTTCAACCTGAAATGGACTATCGAGCGGCGGCGATTTTCCGCGGGGCCGGCCTGTGCGGCAAGCTCTCGGATTCCGATCCACAGACCACCGGCGTGCCGCCCCTCGACGTCAAACCTCTGAATCCACCGGCGACGCAAATAAAAGAGGCCGCGCACACGGCGAATCTGGTCACTCGGTTCATCGCTGAAGCCAGGTCGAGACTGAAGGGAATGGAGCCCGCGAACATGGTTCTGTTGCGCGGCTTCGACGATCATCTCCAGATCCCCTCCTTCCAGCACATTTTCAAACTTAAGCCGGTGTGTATCGCCACGTACCCAATGTATAAGGGTTTGTCAAAATTGGTCGGGATGGATGTCTTGAACGCCGGCTCAACGCTCGAATCAGAGCTGGAGACATTGAAAGCGAACTGGGATAAATACGATTTCTTCTTCTTTCACATTAAGAAGACGGATAGCATGGGCGAGGACGGCGACTTTAACGGCAAGGTGGATGTCTTGCAGCATGGTGACACCCTTTTCCCCGAGTTCAAAAAACTAAATCCCGATGTCATCGCGGTGACGGGTGACCACTCGACGCCTTGTTTGCTGAAATCCCACAGCTGGCATCCGGTGCCGTTTGTTGTCTGGTCGCCTTATTGCCGGCCCGACAATGTCCAAAGGTTCGATGAGCGCTCCATCGCCGAGGGATCATTGAATGGGATGAAGCATGTCGACATCATGCCGCTTCTCATGGCCAACGCGCTCAAGTTTGAGAAATTCGGGGCATAAAACAGCGAAGATCCATGCCATCATTGGAGATAAACAAAAGTTCCGTCCCGGGAATGATCTTTGTGGGCGGCAAGAGCCGCCGGATGGGCGAGCCGAAAGCCCAAATCCGGATTGGTTGCCGGACCTGCATCGAGCATGTTATTCACGCGGTAAAACCTGTGGTCTCATCACTCACTTTGGTCGGCGAAACGGACGGCCTCGCGTTTCTCGGGCTGCCCCAGATCCCCGATGCGCGGCCGGGGTATGGCCCGCTCTGCGGACTGGAAACAGCCTTTCTGCATGCGGCGGCCATCGCGGATTCCGCTGCCGCCACAAACGCCTCTAACATTTCAAACACATCTGACGCTTCTGGCGCCTCCAACGCCCCTGACGATTCTGATGATTCTGACGATTCTGACGCCGCTGACACCCCTGACGCCCCCGGCGCCCCCGATCGTGATCTCATTTTAGTCATCGCCTGCGATATCCCCTGCATTAGATCCGATGTCTTAAGACATCTCATTGATTCGATCGGCGATCACGATGCCGCGGTTCCGCTGGCCGGCGGTCTCCAGCATCCGCTCTGCGCCGTCTATCATCGATCGACTCTTCCGATGATACAGAATCGATTGGAGCGCGGGGTCTACGGCATGCTGGGATTCCTGGCGGCGATCGATTGCCTTGATGTGACTCATGATGCAAGCGGCAAAGAACTGGATCCAAATTTCTTTATTAATGTGAACACGCCCGAGGATTTGGAACGGGTCCGGGATTGCATCGAGGGATAAGAGTTCAACGCCACCCTGATCTCGACAAATCTACCCTTGAGAAATGGAATCCAACACATGCGGGGTTTGGGCCTATCCGGCATGAGTGTTGAATTTTCGACACTCCAAAACGGCAGCAAACAATAATCCTCAATTCAAAATCCTTAAGAATGCATTCCATCGGCAATGCGAGCTACCTGCAATGCGCAGCCACCCGCAATGCGCAGCCATCTGCAATGCGCAGCCACCTGCAATGCGCAGCCACCCGCAATGCGCAGCCACCTGCAATGCAATTTTCTTCAAATTCTTCGATCTTTCCACTTGACTTAAACGAACATATGTTCGATATTACAAATACATTCACCTAAACTCCCAGCCAGGTCCCCGGAGGTCTTGCATGACGACCCGTCGCCCCCAATCTAAGGTAAAATCCACAATAACGATGCAATCCCCAGACCATGCCCAAACACCAACCCAAGCCCAAACACCAACCCATGCCCAAACACCAACCCATGCCCAAACACCATCCCATGCCCAAACACCAACCCATATACCAATCCGCACCCTTGCCGATCCCTTCACCTCAAATCTCCCCGCCCAACAGGTCGATCGTGAATTGCACCAGGCCTTGACCACCCTTCATCGGGCCGAGCAATCAGCTGTCTTGTGGTTCTCGGAAATGAATCAGCGGAAGCTCTATCGCGACCTGGGTTACTCATCTATTCATCAATATGCCGCTGAGTCGCTGGGCTTTTCGCGCAGCAAGATATTCCACTTCTTGCGCTTGGCCGATGATCTCGAACGTCTTCCTCAACTACGAGCAGCCATCGCAAAAAATGAAATCGGTTGGACCAAGGCCCAAGAGGTCGCAAAGGTTGCGAGCCCGGCCACCGAAGAGCGCTGGATTGATGTGGCAAAAAACTCAAATCGCAGAACACTCGAAAAGAGAGTCGATCTCGCTCGCCGAAGATCGGCATTAAAGCGTCGCGCCCATCCGAGGCAGGGGGAGCTTTCGGCCCACCCCACCGATCAGAAATGTCCAACGGATAAGGGTAATCTTCCCGCCAGCGATCGTAAACTTGTAGCCCCAGACAATTATATGGAGATCATCTTAAATGATGATCCAGAGCTGGTCGACGACGCGCCGGTTTCCGTTGAGTTTCGTTTCACTCCCATCCAGCTGGCGCGATATGAAACATTAATTGAGAAAATTCATAAATCACGACTCGTCGAGCCAGGAATCAGCCGCGAGGAGATTCTCTTGCATTCACTTGAGCAGTTCCTGGATCCGATACATGAGCCGCTCTCCGATCCGATACGTGAGCCGCTCTCTGATCCGATACATGAGCCGCTCTCCGATCCGATACGTGAGCCGCTCTCTGATCCGATACGTGAGCCGCTCTCTGATCCGACTCCCAATGCTGGCGTGGCCATCAGTGATGGGGTTTCGATGAAAGGCGATGAACAAAGGAACGAAACTCGAAACAATCAGGACGACAGGGCACCCGCAGAATCCAAAAAGTCTCGCCGGCGAGACTCTGCAACTCCTTACAAGATAGTGATTTACAAATGCGATACGTGTCAGCAGGCAATCCTCCAGACGAATCGGGGAATGAAGAAACTGAACCCCTCAGTTGCAGAAGCAGCTGCTTGCGATGCGATCATCGAGCAACAAGGACAGAGGAATCGATCAACGATTTCACCAACCGTCCGTCGGACGGTACTCAATCGAGACAAACATAAATGTCAGGCGCCGGGATGCCGGAATACACGCTTTCTGGAAGTGCATCACCGAAAACCTCGCAAGGATGGCGGATCGAATAATCCCGGAAACCTTGTCACCTTATGTTCAAGTTGTCACCAGCTGTGGCATGAAAAGAATCTAGACCCACATCTGCTTTCTTGATCCTGGGTACAGAGTACGATGAACCATTCGGTCGCGGATAATAGATGTTCAGCAGCAGGCCGGTACGAGCAGCGTGAAGATCGATCCCTTGCCGACGGCGCTGCGGACAGCGAGCTTGCACTCATCGAATCGGCTAATCTCTTGGCCAGAGCGAGCCCTATCCCCATCCCGCCGACCTCACGCCATGTTGAACCGTCGCATCATTTCCGTGATGTTCCCATTCTCCCGGCGGATCTCGAAACCGTCCTCCGCCAAAGCCGAGAAATCCATTAAATTTTCCAACGGCCTATCGAATTTGACCGTTTCCCCATGATGATCTCCAGGAACTCCTTCCGGCGGCCGGCGGCTTTCTCCTCCGTGATAACATCATCGAGGTACGCCATAATCATTGTCAGGGGTGTTCTCAACTCATGATGCATATTTCAGATAAAGTCGGATTTCAGATGGTCGAGTTCCTTCAGACTCTCATTCGCATGGCGCGAATGCCTATGCTTCTCCAATTCATTATTGTATAGGCTTGCATTCTCAAGCGCGACACCAAACATCCCAGCGACCATTCCCGGATACGGATGGGGCCGAAGAGACCTATTTTCGCCTCGGTGATCAGGTTGAGACCCTCGGCATCAACCATGGCCGGTAAATTCTCGGTAAGAACAGGTTCCGTTTGATGACAAACAATTTCCAGGTCTTTTGCGATTCAATCAATTTCCAGGATTTTTGGGATTCAAATAATTTTCCAGTCAATTTCACCGATTGTTTTCGAATCCCATATCTTCGCAAATGAATCAGCCGGCGCTCGCTTTCAACTGAAACAATCCAAAGGGAGGCTTTTGATGTTCCCATCTCCCCCATGAGATTGAAAAACACAAGATCGGCAATCTTAAAGGGATCGGGCGAGACGGCGAGTTCCTGGCTCAACTCCATTAATGAAAGAAGCCTGTGATGAAGCCGGGCTGTTTAACGTTTAGAATCCACTAGACCTGTTGCGGAGCCATCGATTTCCTGAGATCTCTTTCTTGCCGGATCCGTCATTGCGCCGCCAGGGATGAAAGCGCTTCATCTTCGGTGGGGTCGATCCCAAGAAACGCCCCAAGGTTTAGAAGATTGATCACGGATTCCACTGCTGAAGATAGAGCGGCATAACGAACTCCGAGACCAGCTTCCTCAAAATCCTCCCGAAGAGCCAACAGGCCTCCAATCCCGCTGGATGCGATGAACTGCACATCTGACAAGTTCAACACGAGGTTTCTACCAGCAGCCTTTACCTGATGACAGTGTCGAAGAAAAACAGGGGTGCTTTTGCTGTCAAGGTTCCCCTGAATTCTTAAAATCATCGCACCGGGCGCACCGACTTCATTGACTTCAAAATCAAAACCCATGAGGTAGCTCCCTCTGTTCTTGATCCAGTTTCGAGATATCGAATGCCAGAAGAGTGACATTCCCTTCCGGTGTCGCAGGACGATAGACGACGCGGGACATCACCTTGTGAATAATGTCGAGACCGAACCCGCGTAGCCGGCGCCAGACCTCTGGATCCCAAAAATCAGTCGCGACCCAGTTATCAGCCGAGAACGGCACACCTTGATCGAGGAGTAGAAAGTAGCCGGTGGGATTGATCCCCTGCCGGTTTTCATCGATGGAAACCATGGTGAAAATCTGATGGGCCGAGGATTCCGGGAGCCACCAGAGATCAAATTCCCGTTCTGGATCAAGCTTATAGCCATGTTCCATGACATTGGCGCAGACCTCATACATCCCCGAAGAGAGGAGATGCATATGGCTTTCCTCCATCTCCCGGAATTCGGGACGCTCGATCAGCCAATCTGTCAGATTATCCAGTTGATCAAGATTTGCGGGCAGGCGGAGATGGATCCCGTGCTCTTTCGCCGTTTCAAGCCAGCGCCGAGCCTCCCAATGATGCGCCGGAAGAGCTTCCGCATCATCCCGCCCGGTCGCTTCCACCGGAACGCAAATCTCACGGCTCACCACAAGAAATGTTTCATCATCTGAACGCGCGCTGCCCGCCCGCCATTCATCCAGCACCTGACGAAAATCCTCAATGACACGCACACATCCCCGCGGGGCGCATTCCTTGAAAACAATCTCCATTCTTTCAAACCCAAACTGCTCCTCACTCGCGGAACCAAAGGCTTCATTCACGCCGTCCGTGTATTGGAGCAGCATATCGCCCGGTTCCAGGATAATCTCTTCATCATTTAAAGTGGACCGGATGGCGCCGCCCCGAACAGCTCCGAGGGGAATCCCTTTCATCATTCTTTGTTCAACTTGCCCGGTGGATCGATGATAGACGATAGTGGGTGAATGACCGGCGGATGCGGAGACCAGCCTTCCGGTTTCAGGATCCAATATCCCGTAGTACATTGTCACAAAGCTTCCCGAGCTCAGATTTTCACCAAGGCGTTCATCAAGTTTTATAAGGAGTTCCTTCGGTGATTCAAATTGATCCCGGAAAGCACGGAGCAAGGCTGAAAGCATCGACATCGCCAGACAGCCGGCCAGGCCTTTGCCCGCAACATCGGCAATCGCCACACCGATTTTCCCATTGGCCAATTCGAAAATGTCGTAATAATCGCCGCCAACCTCTGACGCTGCACGATGCGCACCGTCAATGAAGAAGCTCTTGGCCACTATCCTGGATTTAGGAAGCAGTGAGGCTTGAATTTCCCTGGCCAATTCCAATTCGTGCGCAAAACGCTCCTTTTCCACCATTTCCGATTGGGCCTTCTTGAGCTTGGCGGCCATATCATTCACCGTATCGGCCAGCATTCCCAGCTCCGTCCGATCACGCAGCCGAATCGGTTTGTTAAGATCTCCCTGTCCGATCCGCTCCAAACCGGCCCGCAGTTTTCCGACCGGCCGGAGGAGACTTGTCATCAGAATCAGGGCCACCATCACGCCAAGGATCAGAACGATAGAAAGTGCAATAAGCTGCTGGCGGCGGCCCGCGTTGATAACCTGGTTAATATAGTTACGTTGAAGACCGACGACGGCGGTCCCAATAACCTGTCCGCTGGGGTGCAGCACCGGCGCCGAGGCAACCAGGTTTTCAGAATTACCCAGCATCGCCTCCCCATCTCCCAATTCCAGCTGTGCCGTCTCCGGCTTCAGCCCTTCCAGAGCCTTTGTCTTTTGCCCCAATTCACGGGAATCAGCATGACCTTGTACCTTACCTTCATGATCAATAACCAGCACCAGAGCCAGCTCGGGTTGCTTGGTTTGCATCTCCTTTATTAAAGGATGCAGCGTCAGCTCAGGATAGTCGCGAAGAAGAGCACCGGCCCCGGTCATCGCCAGGTTGCGCGCTTCCAGCATTAGGCGGGTTTCAACTTCGGCGACGAGTGCCTTTCGCGAATTCCGCTCCTGGACCGTTCCAACAATCAAGACAGCCGCCATAGTGATACCGATCGCCGCGGCTGTGACAATAAATCGAATGCTGAAGGCCGGCTTCTTTTGGGGAGGTGACGGATTAAAGGACGCCCATGTCTGTTTTGCCAGACCATTTTCGTTCGATATTGCCATAGTCTCTTAATCCCTATCGCCCACCGCCCAGAATTTCTCTGGTGCGACTGAGCTGTTGCGGTGCGTGCGCTAGCTCCCAGGAGTGCAGAGCGTTCTGCGAACGGCCGGCTTTCATCGCCTCGATACCTTGGCGATAGAGATCCTCCACCCGGCGGCGCTCAATCTCCCCGCAGCGGCGCTCAATCTCCCCGCAGCGGCGCTCAATCTCCCCGCAGCGGCGCTCAACCTCCACGCAGCGACGCTCAACCTCCACCAGCAGCTCGTCAACATGAGATGGGATCGCAAGCTCGGTCCGCCGCAGCATGGTCTCAGATCGGCGTGCCCGCTCGTTGCCCTCTTTATGGCAATGTTCCAAATCCATGGCCGTACAATAGGCGAACTCACCCAAGGCATATTGGGGGAAGGCGGCCAGAAGGAGGCAGATGAAAGCTGTCCTTATCACCACGTTCATAATATGACGTCATCACTCCACAAAACCGGGGTCATTAGTCTGACTGAAAAACTTCATCGAGGAAATGCCAGCAAAAATGGCGGGTCGGGGTCGCCTCCCCTAACATTAATCCCCACAAGAAATATCGGGGATTTGTGATGAGATTTTGAGGATTTGCAGGGCTCTTCTCGTTGAAAAGAGAAGCACCCGCAACGTGCATATTTGCAATAGGTTGCACGGTTTTCATTTTTGAGTCACCGGCATTCGACTCTCCGTGTCGGAGGGAATCAATTTCATCAAAAGTCCGGTTATTTGTGGATCGATGGTTTTGATGTCATCAATCTTCGCAGAAAAAACATCAGAGAACCGTGGTTGAAATAATGCGAAAGCACCTTGGTTTATTTTAAGCCCTCATCATAATTTCGCGAACCCGGTCCGCTCTTCGGTAGATCCTCCTCATCTGATTGTTCAATATATTAATTTCATTCATCCGATGTCTTCCGCAGGCAAGGCGTACCTAATATGTATCCCAATGCCCGCTGCCAGATGCCCAATGCCCGCTGCCAGATGCCCAATGCCCGCTGCCAGATGCCCGCTGCCAGGATTCAAAACTCCATTGCCGACCTGTACAGCCCATTGAGCTTGATGGCAGGGGCGGCTTGACATATCGGCTTCTTGCTGATAAAGTCCTCCGTTGGCCTTTTTATTCGATCTCATAAGTTAAACCTGGAATAGGAGGCATGAAAATGCGGATAGCAAGAGATGATGTACCCGTCAAGATCGAAGTCCCCGGCGCTATCGCCCGGCAGAAAACAGGATTCGGTGATTCCTCCGGGTATGGAAAAATCAGCGGCGAGTACTTTTCCTTTGGAGCCGGGACGGATATCACGCCCTTGCTTCATGGACTGGAAGGCGATCTCTGTCAATGCCCGCATTGGGGCTACGTCATCAAGGGCGCGCTGACGACGACATACACGAACGGTGAGCAGGAAACGGTTCGTGAGAAAGACCTGTTCTACTGGCCCCCGGGGCATACTGTGAAGGCGGATGAAGAGGCCGATATTGTCCTATTCAGTCCTCAGAAAGAGCACACGCAGGTTATCGACCATATTCTCGGCATGATCAACGGTTAGACGGCTGATCGAGCCGGATGCATAGGCTTCAGAATTGCCCGAACCGACGCATCACGTCCGGTTTGGGCAATCTAGAAGCTGCTCATCTCCCGATGATCAATCCAATCGCGAACAGCAAACCAAAGACAAAATGCACCAGTGATGTCATCCGTAATCCACGCGCTAACGTTTCCCGCTCCTTCCCGTGAAAAACCGGCCGTGCCGCCACAAAAAGAATCGGAAGAGACAATAGCACGAGCAACAATCCTCTCATCGCCGGATCCAGCAGGGCTCTCCCGCAGACAACGAGATAACCCGACACAACCAGCACAAGCCAAAGACCCCTCCCAAAGGACCGCCCCCACCAGGTCACCGGCGTCATTTTGCCCTCAGCGCGATCTTCATCGAGGTCGCGCAGATCATTCACAACGAGGATCGCCGTCACAAAGCAGGCGACAGGCAATGAAGCCCACAGCGCATCCAATGTCCATCGTTCGCTGTGAATGTAATACCCGGCTGTCACCATTACGATGCCCATAAATACAAAGACCAGTGGAATGCCGAAACCACGATGCCCCAGCGGCTTCGGCCCGCCGGCGTAGAAATAGGCTGCAGCCAGTGAAGCCAGGCAGATCGGGAGCAGTAACCAATGTGTCACGGCAATTAGATAGACACCTATGAGTGTGGCGGCTGCCAAAACAATAATCGCTCCCATCCGGACGGCGCGTGCGGTAAGCTCTCTCCTGAAAATCACTTTGTAGGGCGCCGGATGCTTCAAAGCACCGGCCGGCCGGCCGTGATCGCTGTATTCATCGACGAGATTCACGCCAATTTGTACAAGGAGAGAAGCGATCAGAGCGAGGATAAAACGAACCCAGATCAGCTCTCCCTCCCGATAAGCCAAAGCCGCGCCGATCAGGATCGGTACGATGGAGGCGGGCAGCGTAAAGGGCCTCCCCGCTTGCCACCAGACGGAGAGTGATCCGATACCCGGCCCCCAAAGTGAAGTTTTCGGTACATTCGACATGGTCACCGCCAGCGTCCTTTGAATTTAGCATGCCGCAAAAGAATTGTTTACCAGGGATGACGCCGGAAGGAATCATAATTGGGATCCCGTTTCTCAAGAAAGGCTTCTGTTCCCTCCCGGCATTCATCGGTATCGTAATAAAGCGCCGTCGCACCATGCGCCAGGTTCTGAATCCCATAGACATGATCTGTATCGGCATTAAAGGCATGTTTCAAGAAGCGCAGCGCCATCGGACTCTTGGCCAGGAGTTCTTTTGACCAAGCCATCACCTCGTTTTCCAGTGCCTCCGCCGGTACAACCTTATTGACCAGCCCCATCTCCCGCGCCTCTTCCGCGGTGTATTGCCGGCAGAGATACCAGATCTCCCGCGCCTTCTTCTCTCCAACGATCCGCGCCAGATAGATCGCGCCGAACCCCCCGTCAAAGCTTCCGAAACGCGGGCCGATCTGTCCGAAGCGAGCCCGGTCGGAGGCGATCGTCAGGTCGCACAGAACATGGAGAACGTGCCCGCCGCCGATGGCGTAGCCGTCAACCATCGCGATGACCGGTTTGGGGATCTCCCGCAGCAAGCGATGCACACGAGTTACCTGCAGTCGCGGTGTCCCGGACCCATCGATATACCCCCCCTTGCCGCGCGCTTTCACATCACCGCCGACACAGAAGTTGCCTTCGACACCGGTCAGAACCACCACACCGATCGTCGTATTCGCCCAGGCATCTTCGAGCGTCATGATGATCTCATCCAGTGTCTGCGGACGGAACGCATTGAGAACCTCAGGCCGGTTGATGCGGACAAAAGCGACCCCATCCTTGTGTTCATAAATGATATCATTAAACTCGAAATTCATTCTTTCCTCCGTACTGAAGTCACGCCTATTGTTCGCAGCTTCATTAATTCAGCCGGACTTAACTTTAAAAGATCCCTTAGAACCCCGTCGGTATGCTCGCCCAAACCCGGCGCCGGCCCCTGAGGCCCTGTCCGGGCCGTCTGAAAGCGAAAGGGCGTATTCGCAACCGTCAGTTTCCCGCCGTCACCACGAGGGATATCCTTTAACATTTCACGTTCCCGCACCTGGGGATCCTCCGCCGCCTCGGCGACATTCTGCACCGGCGCGCAGGAGATATCAGCTCTGGAAAGGCGGATCAACCATTCCCCCGTCGAACGCTGCTTGAAGGCCTCCGTCAACATCGGCGCCAGGGCCGCATAGTTCTCTGTTCGATACCGGCCGTCGCAGAACCGGGGATCCGCGGACAATTCGGCGCAATCCATAAGTTCCACAAAACGCCGCCAGATCTCGGGGTTGTCATGCAGCAGGGCGACGACGATAAATCCATCCGCTGTCGGGAAGGCCTGAAACGGCGTCAAGGCCGGATGACGGGATCCCAGCGGCCCCGGCACGTCGCCCGTGGCGAAGAAACGGGCAAAAGCATTCTCCATCAGTGTCACCTGCCCGTCCAACATCGACATATCGATCCACTGGCCGAGACTTGTGCGTTCTCTATGCTGCAATGCCGCCAAAATCGCGATGGCGGCGAACATTCCCGCGACACTGTCTCCCTGCGATACGCCCGGGCGAAGTGGCGGCCCACCGGGTTCGCCGGTGACGCTCATGATGCCGCCGAGTGCTTGTACAATAATATCGAAAGCCGGTTTTTGTGCATAGGGGCCGGTATGTCCGAACCCCGTGATCGATGCATAGATCAAGCGTGGATTCCTGCTGAGAAGAACCTCGTGCCCCAATCCCAAGCGATCCAGAACACCCGGGCGGAAGTTTTCAACCAACCCGTCGGCGTGATCGACCATCCGCAGAAAAAGCTCGCGTCCCTCAATGGTCTGGAGATCGATGACGACTGATTTTTTACCGCGGTTGACACTGATGAAATAGGAACTATCCGGGCCGGCCATCGGACCGATATCGCGCGCCCGGTCGCCTCCCGGAGGTTCGATTTTGATCACCTCAGCGCCGAGATCTGCGAGAAGCATTGTGCAGTAGGGACCTGAGAGGATTTGACTCAGATCCAGAACCAGCAGCCCGGCCAGCGGCGGGCCGCTCTTAGATGCATCCTGAGAATTCATTTCCCCCCCCGCTTGAAGATCGGTTCCATCCTGAGTCATAGTGCCTTGTAGAGGTGGAGGAGTCATTCATGAAAATTAACAGGGTAGCGTGGCGGGGATACCGTGTGCCGTTTTTGTGGAGCCCGGTTGCCCATGGCGCGCTAAGGGCGTCGCACCGGCATGGTCTTCTTATCCGAATCACGGCGGATGATGGGAGCACCGGCATCGGCGAAGCCTCACCCATCGGCGCCGGATCACCGACCCAGTTGGAAGAGATCGCCAAGATTATTAAAGAGAGCGCCGCCGCGTTGTTGGGGCGGGAACTGGTCGGCGAATATCCGCGGTCCCTCGTCTTCATCCGGATCGGAATGCTCTCGGCAAAGCTCTTTCCTCCCCAGAAATCCTCGCCGCCGGCGCGCGCCGCCGGTTTCGGCCTTGAAACCGCCATGTTGGATCTTGTCTCACGGGCCATGGGCTGGGCCTTTCTCGAACCGAAGCACCCTGAGAGAATCCAGCGATCCGCGGAAACGCCGATCCGGACCAATGCCCTGATCACCACATCCGGGTATGAAGAGCTCGCAACCGAAATCGAGCTGGCGCGATCGCAGGGAATGACTTCATTCAAGATAAAAGTGGGACGCCGCCCTCTCAGCGAAGAGCTGGAGACACTGCGGGCCGTGAGGGAACTGGCCGGATCGAATGCCACAATTCGTCTGGATGCCAACGGCCTTTGGACGCCGGATGAGGCGGTAGCGGTGCTCAAGCGCTTCAAACCTTTTGGGATCGAGTACATTGAACAACCTGTTTCACCAGAGGACCCGAAGGGATTGGCCGAGGTGCGGCGCCGGTCGGCCGTGCCGATCGCGGCCGATGAAGCCGTCGTCTCCTGGCCCGCCGTGAAGAAGCTCATCGAGATTGATGCCGCCGACATTTTTATTGTGAAAGCGGCCCGGCTCGGCTTCCATCATGCTGTTTTTCTCACCAGCGCCCTGACCAAGCGGAACCGAACCGTCGTGATCACATCCTCCCTTGAAAGCGGGATCGGCATTCTGGCCGCCGCGCATCTTACAAAATTCCTGCCGCTCAATGCGCCCGCCTGCGGTTTGGCGACAGCCTCGCTGCTGGAACACGATCTCCTGGAGGCGCCGCTTATCGTGGAAAACGGCTGTCTCACTCTCCCGCAGGGACCGGGAATCGGGGCGGCGGTCAATCCGGAAGCGCTGGAACGCTATGCTGTTCCTCCGAAGGGCGAGGTCACCGAGTAAGATTCAGCGACGGCGCGTCCGCCGTCATCCCTTCGCCCAGACCTCCGAAGCCGCCGTTATCCCCTCCGCCCAGATCTCTTCATGCAGGGATCTATTGATCTCCCGGTCTCCGGGGATCTCAATGATTGATGAGCGGGCACTCTGCAATTCATCCGAAAGGCGGATTCGGAATTCTGTCCATGACTCAACGAGTCGATACTGTAATCCGTAGAGCCGCGCCGCATCCTGAAAAGTTAAACCGTGCGGCATGGCGAAAAGCGGGTCCAGGGTTTGCGGGTCGCCGGCCTGTGGCAGGAATGAGAAGATGCCGCCGCCATTATTGTTCACCACGATAAAGACAACATGGAGTCCATGCCGTGTCGCCGCAAGAAGTCCATTGAGATCGTGATAGAACGAGATATCTCCCAGGACAGCGACAACCGGCTTTCCCGGTGCGACAGCCGCCGTCCCCAGCGCCGTCGAAACCACCCCATCGATTCCGTTCAGACCGCGGTTTCCCAACAAACGAATCTCCCGATCACATTTTGGGAAGAAGTCGTCAAGATCCCGTATCGGCATGCTGTTCCCGGCAAAAAGGGTCGAACCGCCGGGCAGAAGCTCTTTCAGCTCCTGAAACACCCTACCCTCGAAGAGCGCAGATCTCTCGGAAACATGTTCACTCACCATCCCGCGGCTTTCAGCCGCCAGACGCATCCATCTATCCGCCCAGCCGCTCCGCCGCCCGCCATCGGGGAGCCGATCCACCAGCTCCCGGCAAAAGACTGATTCATCCACGGAGATAAGATCCCATAAAAGATGATGGGGATCGCGCCAGGAACCGGGATCGACCAGAATCTGCCGGGCATTCGTATGATGCTGCAAAAATAGATGCATCGGCTTTGAAGAGGGCAGGGCGCCGAATCTCAAGATAATCTTGGGCTCGGCCTCACACCTCACAACGTCACTGCGCAAAATAAAATCGTAGCTGTCAACTATAAGCGATTTATCATGCGGCCCGCATCGCAGCTGTGATAAGGGATCGGCCAGAATGGGATAGCCGAGCCTCCGGGCCAGCGCTGCGATCCCGAGGGTGGCGTCGGAACCCGCCATCGGCCCCGCGATGATCAACCCCTTCGCCTCCTTTAACAAATCATCGGCCAAGCGCCGCAAGCTGTCTTTATCAATTCGCGCCTCCACCACCGGGACTTGGGTGTAGGCGCGATCCACATCCCGCCCCCCACGGGAAAACCACCCGCCACTGCCGGCCGGCGAAGCCGGTGGATCAACGATGGACACCAGCGGCTCAACCAATGGATCGACCAGCGGCTCAACCAGCGATGCAACCAGCGGCTCAACCGGCGATGCAACCAGCGGCTCGACCAGCGGCTCAACCAGCGGAATATTCAAGTGGACCGGCCCCGCCGGCGCCGCACCCGCCGACGCCATGGCCCGGCAGGCGATAGCCCGCAGATAGCGGATCGATTCCACACTTATCTCCGGTTTGGGAAGAGTCACGGAAACTTTAACAAATGAGCCATAAAGCCCGGTCTGGTTCATGGTCTGCGGAGCGCCCCAATCGACAAGTTCGGGAGGGCGGTCCGCTGTCAAAACCAGCAGCGGGATGCGCGCGGCGAACGCCTCGGCGACGGCGGGATAGAAATTCGCCGCCGCGGTGCCGGAGGTACAGAGCAAGGCAACCGGTTTGCGCAGAATTTTGGCCATGCCCAGCGCAAAGTAGCCCATCGAACGCTCATCGAGATGGGTCCAAAGACGAATTCCCGGTTGTTTGTTAAAAGCGAGAATCAGCGGGGTGGATCGCGAACCGGGGCCCGCGCAAAGATGTTCTAATCCGGCATTTGCCAATTCCTCCACCAACACACCGGCCCATGTCCCGCTACGATTCGTCGGCATCTTTATCGATCACTCCATTCCTACCCCTGACACCGTATCCGGCGGCAGTTGCAGAGCCCCGAGCAGCGGCGCAAACTTCAGCGACACCTCCCGCCATTCCCTTTCCGGATCTGAACCCTTCACAATACCGGCCCCAGCGAAGAGATGCACATCCTCTCCCCGGATCAAGGCGGAACGGATTCCCAATGCAACCTCCCCATCGCCCCGGCCGTCAATCCATCCGATCGGGCCGGCATACAACCCGCGATCGAACATTTCGATATCGCCGGAAAGCTCCAAAGCCCGGTTCAGCGGCACACCACCGACGGCCGGTGTCGGATGGATCGCCGAGACCAGGTCCAGAAGATGCCCTCCCGGCGCCACGGCCCCTTCAAAAACGGTTTGGAGATGCTGAACAGCGCGCAATCGCCGCAACCGGGGTTCCCGGTCCCAGCTTAGGGATGACGTTTTCCCCTTCAGCCGCTCGGCAATCCAGCGCACGACAATCTCGTGTTCACGCCTTTCCTTGCGGTCCCCCAAAAGGGCGCGCCCGGCCTCGGTGTCGGTCCCGGCATCCGTGCTCCGCGGCGCCGATCCGGCCAGACAAACGGATTGGATTCTTCCACCCTTTTGTTCCATCAGCAGTTCGGGTGTCGCGCCGAGAAAGCAGGCGCCTTTCTCCGCAATGGCAAAGATCCGGCAATCGGGATACGAGGCGCTGAGACGCCGGAGGATTCCGGCGCAATTCCAGGATCCGGAAAATCGGAGATGGAGATAACGCGCCAGGGTCGTCTTCTCCACCCGTCCCTTCCCGACCTCACCGAGAATACGCTGAACCCCCTCGACCCATCCGCCATAAGACATTCCTTCAGCCTCAATCAGTCTTGGCGCGGGAGGTTCCGAGAACGAGCGGGTCGAGGGGGAGTCGGAGTCTTTAACATTAAGATCCTCCGCCAGCGGTCCGTCGGCGGCCGTTGTAACGATTCTCGAAACAGCGCCGTTCATCTTTATCATTTGAAGCGGGCAAAAAATAAAAGGATCGGGCGTCAAGCCGGTCCAGGGAATTCCCACGGGGTGATCCGAACGGAAGCGAAAGGCGCCGAATAGAACCGGCCCCACTCCCGGCCGGCCGGCAGGATCCAATCTCAGATTCTGCATCCAGTGGCGATGGGTTTCCGCCGCCGTGCTGATGATGCAGGGGCGCGGCTGGAGCTCCTTCCGGGGAACGCCCTCGCCCACCATCCATAATCCGTCTGATGGGTGCATCCAGAAAAAGGACGGTTCACCTCTCAATCGCGCCTTTTCAAACGCCTCAAATGGATCGGATTCGGAATCCAGGCTCTCCGTGCGAGAGATGAGATGCCACCGTCCGTTTTTAACCGATTCCCGATTCATGGCGACCCTCTGCCCGTCTCTTTATCATCACAACCCGGGAGAGCCCTTCCAATCCCATAAAAAAGGAGGTTCTGCAGGGCTTTCCCCTGTGATGCGAGCGGTGTTGGATGGGCGGCCAGTAGCCAATGAAGGATCGTTTCATGAAGGGCGCCCAGCCAGGCGCGCGCCGTCAGATCCAGATCCAGATCCCGCGGCAGCTCCCCCGCTTCAGCCGCCCCCACCAATTCCGCCCGGATAAAGAGAATGAATTTCTCGCGGATCGGCAGGAACTTTCGATCCATCACCCGGCCCTGGCCGACGATGTTGACGAGAAGGAGATGCCCCAAGGCGCGCTTGCGGGCGAAGGTTTCCAGAAGGGCTTGAATCGCCGCCCCCAGCCTCGCCCGCGATGGGGGCTGGGGTTCGACCATCCGCTGAACCTTTTGGATCAATCTCTCGGAGAGTTGATCCACGAGTCCCAGGGCCATCTCTTCCTTGCTGGGGAAATGGAAGTAGAAGGCCCCCTTTGATACGCCGGAACGGCGGGCGATGTCATCAACCCGGGCGGCCTCATATCCTTGCCGGGCAAGAACTTCAGCTGCCGCATCAAGAATGATCGCCCGTGTTTGTTGTGCCGAACGTCCCGCCTGCCGCGGCATCAGATATCCCCTCCCAACCTCGGATGACCGGGCTTGAAATCCCCGGCAGCGGCATGAAATACCGACTGGTCAGTCTATTAAAAATCTAGACGGGCCCGCCGACGGCTGTCAAGACCAAGGTGTGTGGAATGGTTAGCGGGGCGATCCGTCAGAAGGAGGGGTTCCGCTGAGTGAGTCGCCGGCCGCCATGCCACGATCTCTCTCCCGGAGTTCTTCAAGCGTCTGGAAGGCTTCGGTCGCCTCCTTTTGCCGTCCCAATTTTTGATGGGCCAGTCCGAGAAGATAATAGGCATCGGGTCGGTCCGGCGCCAGGCGAACCGCACGAGCGGAATAATGGGCCGCCTCTTCGTAATCGCCCTTTTCTTGAAGTATATTGCTTAACAATAGCAGGATATCGTAGTTCGTCTCGTCGAGGGTCACGATCGTGCGCAGCTCTAAAATCGCCTCGTCATAATCCCCCAGCGCGTGGTGGCAGCTTGCCAAACCGATGCGTACTTCGAGATCAAGCGGATCCTGAAACAGAACCTTCTGAAATGCCTCGATCGCCTCCTCACAAACATCTTGCTCAAAATAGAGAACCCCGAGAAACCGAAGACAGGCCAGGTCATCAGGCTGAATCTCCAAGGCGTTATTGACAGCAAGAAGGGCCTCATGAAAATTACCGGCCTGGGCCTGGGCGATGGCGAGGTTGTAATGAGCGGACAAGCTCATCGGAGAGATCTTTGCGGCCAGGCGGAAGAATTCAATCGCCTGCCGTGTTTCACCCGCCCTTTGTGCAACGACACCCAGATCGGTCAGGGTCTTCTCTGTCTCTCCCTCAATTAAGAGAATCTGACGGAAATAGAACTGCGCCGTCTGAAAGTCATCCGCCTCGAGAGCCAGTTCACCCAGAAGTCCCAATGCCTCTGTGGAGCGGGGTTGTTCCTTGATCACAGCCTCCAAATGAGCCTGCGCGGCCTCCCGCTCCTCCATTTCAAAGGAAAGTTTTCCCAATGCGAGACGCGTCTCCCACACATCCGCCAATTCTAATGAGCGGCTCAGGAAACGGCGGGCTTCCCTTGGGATCCCCATGAAAAGATAGGTTTGCCCGAGGCCTCGATACGCTTCCGCCGAGAGGGAATCGGTCTCGATGACGCGGCCGTACCAGATGACACTCCCATTCCAATCTCCGCAGGCCACGGCGTTCTGGGCGCGCTGCAGCCATGCATCGACGGAGTCCGGCGGCGTCGACGTGGCCGTGGAGAAGGCCAGGAAAAGGGAGAGGATCGGGAAAAGGGCGGTCATAAACGCATCATCCTCTGGTACTCGCCGGCCTGCCTTCACGCCGGCCTGCCTTCACGCCGGTGTGGATTTTCACCAACAGTGAATCGACGGCCGACCCCACGAGCCGGGCTCTGAAGGGTGGGATCGATATCATAATCTTACCACGAGAAAGCTCATTGGTAGGTAATTTCAGAGGACGAGATATCTCCAGCCGGAGGGACATTGGAGAGGACAAAATCAACCCGCCGGTTCCGGGAGCGCCCCTCGGGCGTATAATTGGAAGCAACAGGCCGCGTATCAGACAATCCCATGACGCCTAGGTGGGTGGGAGCCATCCCCTCCCTTTCGATAAGGTACCGAACGACGGATGCGGCGCGCGCGGCCGACAATTCCCAGTTGGATTTGAAGAGCGCCGTTGAGATCGGGACATTATCCGTGTGGCCTTCCACAAGAACGGTATTGGGATGTTTCTTCAGGATGACAGCGATTTTGCCGAGCAGTTCATTGGCTTCCGTCCGCAATGAAGCGTTCCCGACATCAAAGAGGATGTTACCCTTCACGCGCAGAGCCACGCCCTGTTCGGTTTGCCTCACCTCCACATCATCCTCCATCCCCATCGATTTGACGTCACTCTTGGCCTTCTCCTCGGTCTCCGCTCTCTCCTCGGCATCTGAATTTTTCCTCGTCGGAGCGACATTGATAAAGTTCGGACTCCCTGTCTTGCCCGCCATGAAGCTGGCTTCCTTGGCGCCGAATGCCGTTTTCAAACTGCCGACCAGGGCCCGGTACTTTATGACATCCATCGTGGAGAAAGAAACGATAAGAATGAAGAAAACCATGAGAAGACTCATCATGTCACCGAATGTTACCATCCATTCCGGCGCCCCTTCTTCCGGTTCTTCCTTGGGAGGACCATTGTCGGGCATTGGTGACACGCTGTTTCCCTCGCTTTGCTTTTTAAGCGGCAGCCTTCATTTCGTTCCTTTCCCGACTCATCAATTCCCGGCTTTTGGGATCCATATACCCGAGGAGACCGGCTTCAATGACACGGGGATGATGACCGGAGAGGATCGATTGGATCCCGTGGATAATGATCTGGCGGTTTAACATCTCTTCCGCCGTTCGTCCGGCCAATTTGTCGGCCATGGGGAGAAAGAGGAGGTTGGCCATGAAGGCGCCATAAAATGTGGTGAGAATGGCCACGGCCATCGACGGACCGATCTTGCTGGGATCATCCATTTTAACAAGCATTTGGACCAGTCCGATCAAGGTGCCGATCATCCCAAAAGCCGGAGCTGCGGCGCCCATGCCCTTTAGGATCTTCTGTCCGTTTTGATGGCGTCCAATGACCTGATTCATTTCGGTCACCATGAGATTGGCGACAACATCGGGCTCGGTTCCATCAACGCAAAATTGGATTCCGCGGGCCAGGAAAGCATCATCGACTTTTTCATCCTCCAGCGCCAAAAACGATTCCCGCCGCGCCTTCTCGGCCAGCGAGACGATTGTCTTTATCAATACATCCGGCGCTTGAGCCTTATACAAAAATGCATTTTTTGCCACGCTCGAAGTGCGAAGAACCGATGCGAGGGGAAACCGTATCAGAGTGGCGGCAATCGTGCCACCGATGACAATCATGGCGGACGGCGCGTTGGCAAAAGCGATGGGACTGGGTCCGATGGCGATAGAGCCCCCGATAAGAAAAATCCCCAAACAGATGCCGATAACTGTGGCTATATCCATCGTTGTCCCTTCCTCACCTCTTGATTCATGAATCGAAGATCCTCATCGACAATCCTCTTCAACAATCCCTAATCACCGGCCAGCGGCAGGATCAGATTCATCCGAGTGCCGCCGTCGGCTCCCGCCTGTGTTTCAATCCGCCCGGAAAGCTCCTCAACAACCCGCCGGACAATCGCCAGCCCCAGACCCAATCCCGGCGGCTTTCCGACAAGCGCATCCCCGCCCTGCTGGAACGGATCGAAGGCCGCGGTTCCCGCAAGCGTGGTCATCCCCGGCCCCTGATCCTCCACCCGCAGCTCGCCGTTGCCACCATCCACCCTTCGCCAGGAAATCTTAATGAGGCTTCCATCCGGACTGAACTTGACCGCATTGTCGATGATATTGATCACCATCAGCCGGAGCCGCTCGGTTTCACCGTTAACAAATAGAGGATCTTCAGCGATGTCGCTTTCGATCGTTATGCCCCTCTTCCCAACCCAACCGTTATACTCCTGAATCACGTCGCCGATGACAGTTCCCAGCGGGATCGGATCGGCATCGGCGGGCAGGGGTTGTTCAGGGTCGGCAAGAAAGAGGAGGTTCTCCACCATGCCGCACAACCCGACCGTTTCCTGCTCCATAGAGGAAACCGCATCCCTTAAATGTTCAGGTAATTTGTCTCTTTCCTGGTGCAGCAGCCAGGCATATCCCCTGAGGGTTGTGATGGGTGTTCTCAGCTCATGTGACAAGGTGCTTAGAAAATCGTTCTTCAGCCGGTCCACTTCCAGCAGCTTGGAGAGGTATTGCCGGTGATGGAGATCGCGGAGCGTGGCGACGCAGGAAGTGACCTCTCTTCCCGCCCGAATGAGTTCGACATCGATCTGCCAGCGCATCGGTCCCTGGCTCGTGTCAAAATCGACGGTGCGGGGGATCGTGTGGCCTCGCTTCACCAGTTCATCTTTGGCCACCTGAATCGCCCTCGCCGCCGGCGCGGGAAGAATGTGCGATATCTCCAGACCGACCGTATTAATACCGAGGAGACCGGTGAGACGTTCCGCGGATCGGTTGAGGTGCAAGAGAACGCCGTCATCCGAGATAATGAGAATTCCATCGGAGAGGCGATCAGCGAAGCGGTTCAAAAATCCAATCTGAGCCTGAAGGGCGTCTTCTCTCAACGTCGAACGAATCGTGTCCATATCCCGTTCGAGACAGAGTCCCGCGGCTTGCCCCACGAGAAGCAGGTTATCGGACTGCAGCGGGGTGAGAATCAGATCCATTTGTACCGGGACTATTTCCAGAAAACCGCAGAGATCCTTGAATCCGTGAGCCGGGATCAGCAATGACAGGTTGTCATGATCCATCCACTGAATAGAGGCTTCCTTCCGCCATGAGGCCGCGACAAGCGGCAGGGCCGGCAGACGCGGCAAGGCATGACCGGTGGGAACATCCATTCCGATGCCGAACGGCGACGATGATGCGCTCAATCCATCCGGGGCGTAGCCGCTACCCGGCCAGATAGAGACCGCCTGATAGGAGTCGTCATGAAGCTGGCGGGCAAAAACCGTGATAAGGGCCGGCTCATCTGAGCCAAGAATCGTCCGGACGGCCGGAGCCAGGGTCGAGGAGAGCTCTTCCCGCCGGGACCTCTTGGAGAGAATCCCCTGAATCAGCAATGAGATCGGCAACTCCTCTGAAGAATTCGCAGCGGGCAGCATCCTCACGTCTTTATGAGCCTGGGGAGATATGGATCCCGCGACCTTTCGGATTTCCCGCGGACCTGTCGGGCGGCGCGATTTCAAGTAATGAGTCCCACAAAAATGTTTGCGCGTTCATATTCCGTAAGCGCTTGCTCTAGAATTTCACTGGGCACCGGATCTTCAAGATCGAGGAGTAAAAGGGCCTCTGGACTAAGCTGATTTCCGGAGCGACCCAATCCACTATCCAATCCCAGGGTGCGGGCAATGTGATCGGCGACATGAATCACACAGGTTCCCAGCTTGTCGACAACGGCCTTTTCCGGCTGGTGATGGTTTCCGATCGCATCCGCCATCGCTTCCGGGAAATTCCACTTCCGGCAGATGAGGCGGCCTATTTCGGCGTGATCGATTCCGACAATTTGGCATTCCGCCTCAATCAATGAGATCTCCTTTTCATCCAGGAGATCGAGCACAGCGCCAAACTCTTCTGGGAAGTACTGATCGAGAACAATACAACCCAGATCGTGCATGAGGCCGGTTAGAAAGGCTGTCTCGGGGTCGGCTTCCACGCGAAGGGCCAGTTGCTTGGCTGCTGCGCCAGTGGCGATGGCGTGCTTCCACAAAGCCTTCCTATTAAACCGCCGATTTCTCCCGGGGCCGCCAAAGGTCTTCAGAAGTTGCGCACTGAAAACCAGATTCCTGATGGCCCTGAATCCCAGAAAAATCACACCCTGTCCAACGGAAGAGACTTTGCGGCTCAGTCCGTAGAATGGTGAATTCACGACCTTCAAGATGGTAGAAACCAGGCTGGGATCCTTGGAAATGACATTCGCGATATCGTAGGCGGACGCATCAGGATCATCCACCATCGTCATGACCTTGGTCAGGATTTCAGGCAAAGTGGGAATATTCTCCACCACATTCAGCCGCTTGTGAATCATTGAAACAGCCTCCTTCGCCACAGAATATTTTGGATGAATGAGGGGCGTTAAAGCCCTGCCGGCTTTCGAGCCGTTGCCCTATCTATCGGGACGTCATGAGGCTTCCTTGAAAACTGAGAGGGATCAGTCAACCCGCTGTGGAGCATATTTTTCGTGGTAACCGATGATCCCATCGAAGAGGGTTTTGGCCAGCAACTGCCGGTGGGATGGCTGGCGAAGCCGATGGCAATCGCTGGAGTTGGAGATAAATCCCAATTCCACCAGGGCGGATGGGATATGATACGACTTAAGGACGACAAACCGAGCCTGCTTGACGCCGCGACTGGCGGCCAATCCCTCCGCCTCAACGGATTTCAGAAGTGATTCGGCTAACAGACTGGAACGCAATATAGTATCAGATTGAATCAGATCAAAAGAAAATGGCAAATCCCGGACCGATTCATCGATGGGAGCATCAATCTCATAATCGGCCTGGTTCTCCAGGAGGGCTAGTTCTCTCGAGGCCTCATCGGTCGCCCCTTTGAGGCTCAGGAAAAAGACCTCTACCCCGTGAGCCTGCCGGGCCTTTGCCGCATTGACATGAATGCTGATGAAAACGTCGGCCTCAACGTCTTGCGCTTTCTGGATTCTGGACCGAAGACCCATCGCATGATTTTTATCGCGGGTCAAATAGGTCTTGATGCCGGATTTGGCATCGAGAAGGCTTTTGACCCGTTTGGCGACATCCAGAACGATTTCCGATTCGCGGTCTCCCTCACGCGTGGTCGCCCCGGGATCTTGCCCGCCATGACCTGGATCGAGAACGACGATCCAGGGCCGTCCCACGGGGAGCGTCCCCTTCCCGCTCCGATAGACATCACAGACCAGCCGGTACCCCTTCCCGCCCTCAGGAGGAAGGGTAAAGACCTCGAAACGCGCCTCGCGGCTCAAATCGAGGACAATCTGGGCTTTGGGACCCGAAAGGGAGTTCAAGCGGATGCGCTGAACCAGGTCATCATCCAGAGCGATTGGTTTTACATTATTGTTGAAAACGGAGTTCGCTATATTGATCGCGATGCGGTGGGGATCGTCGGGAGTCCAGATACGGTACTTGGGAGCTTCGGACAGATCGATCACAACCCGAACGCGGCCTTCGGTCACACCCGTCCGAATCTGCTCGACGTTAAGAACGGCATGACCGGCGCCGCACAGAACGATTTGAAGTATCAGTGACAAACGAATCAGACGTCTCATGACTCAATCCAGCCCGGCGAATTCTTCTTCGTTCTGCACACTGACCCCGTTGCGAAGCAGCAAAGCCGTCGTCACTCCAACCCCTGAAACGAGGTCCCCCCCGCGGTAGATACGCCGGCAGCCGCAAGAAGGGCTTCGAGCTTTTAGAACCGCAACCTGTATGGAAAGTTCCCGGCATATTGTTAAAGTGGCTTCCGCTCCCCTGATATAGGCGGCGGTTACGTCGAGTCCCGACCGGGTCAGGACAAGCGTCTCCCCATCGAGCACCTGATTCCCATCTCCGCCTTGGATGTCAGCCGGCTCACGGGGCGTCGATAAGCCACCGAGTTGTTCGGGGCAGACGGGAATCCAAAGATTATTCTTGGATGGGATAAGCGCCGGGCATTTTAAAGAAGCGCCGTCATATCGGCAGGGGATTCCCAATAGACAGGCGCTGAGGAGGGTTCGGACCACCACTGACCTCCAGGGGGTCCCTTACCCCCTAATCGACGATGCGTTCCTCATCCAAGAGATACTTGGCGGGGTTGACCGGGCAGCCATTCTTCTGGATTTCATAATGCAGGTGCGGTCCCGTCGTCCGACCGGTGGCTCCGATATGGCCGATGATCTGGCCCCGTTCAACCTCATCATTGAGTTTGACGAGGATTTTGTCGGCATGCCCAAAAATCGTGACGATTCCATTACCATGATCGATCTTTATGACCTTGCCGAAGTCTCCACTCCGCCCCGCAAAGATCACCCGGCCGCGAGCGGCGGCTTGGAAGGGTGTGCCGTGTGCGGCACAAAAATCAAAACCCTCGTGCATCGACATCCGGCCGGTGAAGGGATCGGGACGGCGCCCGAAACCGCTGGAAAGATAAAACTCTCCCACAACCGGATTGATCGTTGGAATGTGATCGAGCTCTTCGGTTCGAATTCTCAACTCGCTGAGGATGAGATCATAACTTTGTTCTTGGAACGAAAGATGCCGATCGAGGGCGGCTAACCGCTGGCTGACACCGGCCAATTGATTCCCCAGCTCCTTATCAACTCCCTTATGCCGGTAGGCCAGATCAGGTCCACCAATACCCAATTGGCGCGTCTCATCATCGAGCGGATTGAGCCCGGCCAGGAGGCGGGCTTTGTTTTCCATTTCGATGGTCGTGTCGAGGCGACATTCCAAATCGGTCAGACTCTTTTGAAAGATCTCGAGATCGGAGTTAAGGACGGTGTTTTCCTGGGCAACCAGTGTATACTTTTTGTGGACCTGATGCGCATTCCAATAAATGCCAACGGCACACATGATAAGACCGAGAAATCCGGTGGCGGTGATGCTAAGTATATAGGCGGAGAAAACAGGTAAACGAAAACGGCGGATTGCATTCCCATCGCTAGGGACAACGATAATATCCAGGCTCTTTCTGGCCATCCTACCCCCACATCCTTGTGAACCCACCATGGGCGGGCAACTCTGCCACGAATCATAAACAACGCACATCGCGTGTTAACCTAACAAGGTTCTGTACCCCTGTCAAGAAAACAACCGGCCGGTTGCTGCCTCCCCCAACCTGCATCGTGGCCGGAGATTAGTCGCTCTTCATCGGCGATTAATCTCCCCTCACCTATTATCGTCACTAATACCAGACGTGATTAGGGTTGATCTGGTGTGATGGCAATATACGAATAGGCCCCATTGCGGAAAACTCGGAGAATCATCGCCTTTCCGCCTTGGTGCGCCCGCTCCAGGGCCTGGGCCAAGTCATCCATCCCACTCCCTAAGAAAGTGTTATCCGCTTCGACCAGAAAATCACCTTCGCGAATCCCGGCCCGGAAGGCCGGTCCGGTGATCCGAAGACGTATCACTTGAAGCGAACGCTCTCCCCCGGGACCATCCGCCACCATATCGACCGCGACACCCAGGAGATCCCAGATGCGGTCCCCGGTCGATTCCGGCGAAGCCGGTTCTTGCGACTCGGGCTGGGTCGGATGAAGAGCCGCGACAACATCGGGCCGTTCCGCCAGGACAACATGCGTCGATTCGATTTTCCCGTCCCGCCAAAAGATGACCTCGACCTTTTTCTCTACCAGTGTTTGCGCAACCAATAATCGAAAGGGCTGGACATCGAGAACAGGCTTTCCATCGAACTGAAGAAGAACATCGCCGGCCTGGAAGCCGGCATCGGAGGCCGGTGTTCCGTCGATGACATCCGAAACGATCACACCGGTCCTGCCCTCCAGACCCCAGGCCTCCGCGAGTTGGGAATCCAGAGCCTGCAACGTCACACCAAGATAACCGCGTATGACATGTCCGTTTGTGATCAGATCGCTGATAATCCGTTCCGCCATCCGCATCGAAATGGCGAAGCTGATCCCTCGGCCCGGCGCATTAAAGGCGGTATTGATTCCAACCACTTCGCCCCGGGTGTTGACCAGGGGGCCGCCGCTGTTGCCGAAATTGATCGAGGCGTCGGTTTGGATGAAATCCTGATAAACGGGGCTTCCCCCCGCGATCGCCAATTCATTCCGGCCCTTGGCGCTGACAACGCCGACGGTGAGCGTGCCCTCCAGATTCCCAAAGGGATTCCCAATCGCCGCGACCCAGTCCCCGATTTTCAAATCTTCTGCATTCCCAAGTTCAACATAGGGAAGATCGCGGCCGGCGGCGATTTTTAGAACGGCGATATCCGACGGCGGATCGGCGCCCACCAATTCGGCATCATGGCTGCTCCCATCCGCCAGGGTGACCGAGATATTTTGGGCATCGTAGACAACATGGAAGTTGGTCACGACATAACCTTGAGAACTGATCAGAAACCCGGAACCGGTCGATGGTATTTCAATCTCCTCCCCTTCAAGTTCCGGGAAGAGCTGCCGCATCGGGTCGTCAGCTGATCCGCCCAGATCACCATGTCTGAAAAGTCTCTCTGCATCGATATTGACGACAGCCGGCAGGACTTTCTCAGCGACGGCGACAAAGGGGCTGCGGCCCGGCGCCTCGGAGATGCCGGTTTCATCCGGATAAGTTCTCGAATCGGGAGAGGGCCAAACTGGTGATTCCATTTCCCGCTGATCTGGCTGTGTGTGTTTTTGTGAGAAGAGAGGAAATCCGACGCGGGGTGTGGTCTTCTCCGCGAGTCCGGTGGAATCATGGCCTTCCGAAAGCCACAGCCCCCATTTGATGGGGGTCTGGTTTGAGGCCGCATCTGATTCGAGACGGCCGATACCCCAAAAGAGCCCGACACCCAGACCCAGGGCGGCCAGGAGTAACAAAATCGCTCCAAGGTAACTTCCCAGCGGCAATCGGCTCATTTCACGCTCTCTTCAAGAATGTGTGAAAGATCAGACCCCGTCCGGTTGGGAGTCGTCATCCTCGGTTGCGGTGGATGCTTCCGGCTTTTCCTCGGGGCGCGCCACCCCATCAGAGCCCTTCTCGTGGAGCGTGCCGGCACCGGCCTTCGTTTCCTCCTCACGGGCCTTGCGGGCTTCCTCGCGGATTTTGGAAATCTCAGCCTCCAGTTCACCGATCTCAACTTCCAATTTCCGGATACGTCCGATAATCGCTTTGACGGTGACATCCGGGAGAATCGACTCGGTATCATCGCGCTGACTTAGCTCGTACACCCTTTCGCCCAGTGAGCGCTTTTCGCGGGCGACATCACGGCTCAGACTGAGGATATCCAACCGCTTTTTCCCGATCCGGGCATACTCCTCCGTTTTCACGCTGGCAACAGAGTAGATTTCCCGGATTTGTCTTTTTAGACGATCCCCAAGCTTATCTTCACTCGCGGACTTTTCCATGAGACTTCCTTTCATCGCGGACGGCAACGCAAAAGACTGGTTCTGGGGTACGGCCTACTCCCGCTTCCGGTAAACCTAGCACAACGCCCATCCCGGTTCTATTGATACCCAGTGCTTATCTTTTGCCCCGGTTGATGATCTGCTACGCTGTTGCATCATGACGCACCAATCGAGGACAGAAGGTTCATCGAAGCCGGTCCGGTCCAATGGGATAGCCCTTTTCCTCAGTGATCTCCACCTGGGCGTGGCTTCCGATGTCCCGGAAAGGGTCGCCTGGCTGCTTGATCTTTTACACCAGGCGCGGCACCGGGTTTCGGAGGTCTACCTGCTGGGCGATCTCTTTGATTTCTGGTTCGAGTACCACCGCGCCATTCCCAAGGGGTATTTTCACTTTTTGCGAGCTTTATCGGCATTGGTGGATGAAGGCATCCCCGTCACCTATCTCGGTGGGAACCACGATTTTTGGGTAGGCCCCTATCTCGAGAGGGAACTCGGGATCGAGGTCTTCGATCGTCCGGTGGAGAGGCAAATTCAGGGCCGCCGGATCTTTCTGGCGCATGGGGACGGATTAGCGCGGGGTGACAATCTTTACCGGGTGCTGAATAAAATCCTGAAGAACAGGTTCTGCATCGCGCTCTACCGCTTGCTCCATCCGGATCTCGGCATACCCTTTGCCCATTGGGTTTCAAATATCAGCCGGCGCCATAAATTAGTCAGAGAAATCTTACTGCCCCGGCTGTACCAAGATATCGCGCTGCCCCGTTTTGAAGCCGGCTACGACGCGGTTGTCATGGGCCACGTCCATGCTCCGGCCCACATCAGGAGAAAAGACCCCCTCGGTGAAAAAGAGTATATCATTCTGGGTGATTGGATAAAGAATTTCACATACATGGAGATGGAAGGCGGGCGGTTCCGTCTCATGCGATGGAATCCTCAGGGAGAATCGAGACTCTGCGCTCCGGAAAGCCCGCCCATTAAAACGCCTACCAGAGCTTGACGCCCAGGCCGAACCGATGCGAGTCCCCCAGAAGGCTGTCTGATTGCGGCAGGAAAGCATACTGAAGCTCGACGCGATCCCGGTGAAAGGTGAAACCAAAACTCAGATCCTGGCTGTCGAGAGCGGTCCGGTATCCAACACCAAGACTCACCATTTGAAGGTGCTGATACTCCACTCCATAACGTATCGACGTGTCCCTATCTTTCGCCGAACGGACATCAGCGGAAACCATGAGACCGCCGGAGAGCGAATTCAATGGGAATGTATAACTTCCACCGGCTTGAAAGATCGTCGGGATGGGAAACGATTCGTCGATAAAAGTCGGATCCGATCCAAGATTAAGGACCGCCGCGCCCAGCTGCAAGGGCATGGTCCCCGCCATCCACTGCGCTCCCAGATCGACGGCCCATCCGGTGGCCGAATAGACATCGATCGCTTCGCGCAGATATTTCACCCCGGCCCCGACGCGGAAATGATCCCCCAAGGGCATTCCGGCGGCCAACCCCGCGGCCATCCCGTAATAGCCGAAGCTCCCCTCAAACGTACCGCTGCCATCATATCCGTCCAGATCGTCGGTCCAAACACCCTCGAAATGGGCGCCCAGCGCCACCGATCCGTAATTTCTGGCGATGGCGGCGAATTCCCGGCGGATATCGGCAAAGGACGCGGCATGCGTCACAAGCCCTTCACCTCCGTCGATCCCCGCTAAACCGGCGGGGTTCCACAGGGTCGCGGAAGCATCCGCAACATTCGATACCACCGCACCGCCGAGAAGGGCGGAACGGACATCCGGTTGATTGGCCAGCCATGCCATCCCTGTCATCTCAGCCCAACCGGTGGACCCGGCGGCGGCGAGAAAGAAGAGGGCCAAGCATGCGGCAATGATCATTCTGATCCTGATGGAATGGCGGGACGATCGGGACATGAAATTCTCCTCAAACCTTTGATTCAACGGATGCCAGTGGCTGACTCACACCTTGCCCCAGCATAATTCTTTTCAGGCGGAGGGGTCAATCGACCCCGGAGAGCCCGCGCGGCAAACCGGCGAGCCCTCCGGTGATGGGGAGGCTTCCGGTCAGCGGCTGCGGGGCTTGCCCTTCTGGTCTTTTTTATCGTCCTTTTTAGGTTTCTTCTGTGTCTCTTGCTTTTGTGGTTTCTTCGCTTTCTTAGGTGGCTCCGGTTTCTGAACCTCTCTTTTGATTTCTGGTTTCGCAGGCTTTTCGATCCGGGTCTTATCTTTTACCGTCACCCGCTTCTTCTTCTCCACTTTTATCGGCTCTAATTTCTGTTTTTCCGGCTTCTTTTGCGGAAGCTTCCCATCAATCCGCTCCGGCTTTTCCTTCGGCCGCTCCGGACTGATACGCACGGGATTCGGTTTGTCCGGATTGGGCCGGTCGGGTCGTCCCCTCACATCCCCCGGACGTTCACGGCCTGGTCTATCCTGATATGGTTCCCGAGACCTATGACGGATGTGGGGAGGCCGCGGCCGGTTTGGATAATGCCGCACCGGATGTTTATACCTCAGGGGGTGAAAAACCCTATGGCCGAGCGCCGGTCTCTGATGGTGGCGCCCGCCGCCCCACCAGAAATCGTTGCAAATATACCAGGCCGTCTCATGGGAGTCTCCCATCACCCAATAGAACCCGGTCCATTCATAGATGAAGCCCAATTGGAGGGCTCTCTGTTGATAAGTGGAACAAGTGTATCCCAAACGGAACCAGCGTTCCGGAACCAGATATCTCGGCATGGTGGGCAGCAGAGGATACGGGGCGCTCACAGCGAAAATCGTCATATCCTCCGCGGTCACCCAGGGATGATCGGCCATCGAGATGTGGAGCAGCGCCGGTTCATAGAATATCCGTTCGGTCGGAGTCGCTGGGTACAGCAGGATCAGCTCACCCCATTCGGTGATCCCGAAGATCAATAGATGCGACGGTTCATAGGGGCGGACATGGATCGTGATGGTGGGATTGCTGTCATTTTCCCACCGGTCTCCATACCAATCGGGAATGACACGGATATCGACACTCGATGTGCTGAACGTCTCTATGTTGTCGGGATCGTATGGCGAACCCCAATCGAGAGAGGCCCCCACCTCGACGCCACCGGAGATGACGACATCGGATCCCAGGGAGGTTCCAGTCCAAATCAAACCCAGGATGAGCACAAGAATCGGGAAGGACAGGATGGCCGCCAGCTTGGTTGCCGGCGCCTGACGCCGGCCTCCCTCATTGTTTCGTTTCACATTCTTCGATTTCATGACTTTCTCCTCCTGTCTTTGTAGCATCGAGCTGCAGCATCGGTCGCCAGACTCGGGATTGGCCATCGATGTCACGGAGCGCTTTTCGGCGCACGCTGCACGCCGGGGGATAGACTCAACTCCTGATTCCCGGGCTCGAGCTGATAGGCCCAATAGAGATCGACTTCCTCCTGCGTCATATCATTAATGAAGATTTTGGCGTAGCGGTCGTTGCGGGTCCAAATGACATAGGTATGTTTCGGGATCGCTTCCACCCAGCCATTGGTGGACCAGCCGTCGGCTGGAGCCCAGCCGATGATGTCCGGATCAATATATCCGGCATCCTGCAAATCGGTCGGTACATCATGACCCTCATCCGCCGCATAGATACGGTATCCGCCTTGACTGGTATATTCAAAGAAGATGTCGGCGCCGGGATCATCCCACGCGACGCGCCCGCCCAATTCCGAGAAATCAAACCCACTGGAGCCCGGGCGGACCATGGCATTCCAAAGCGTCACGGACCCATCGGGGCGCGGTGTGTCCATGAGAAGCTCTTCGTTAAAGTCACTCTCCAGGCCTTCCCGGTCGTAGGCTTTGATGCCGTAATACCAGGTATCCCCGTTGTCGACTTGATCATCAATGAAACAGATGAAGCCCCCATCAGGGCAACTATTCCCACTCAAACCGACCTCGCCGATGAGCCGGTAGTGACCATCCGGTCGGGGGTTTCGATAGATCCGGTACCCCCGGAGATCCGGCTCGGTATTGGGATACCAATAAATGTAAACCTCTTCATTCCCCGTGACCGTGAACGCTCCTTGGGGCGGCGCCGGTTCCCATCCGCCGCATGAATCGACGATGATATCGTCGCAATCGTCACAGCCGGCCAATGAAGAGATGAGGATGATCAGTCCGAACGACAGGGCCCACCGCCACATGGAGCCTTCGTTGAAGATACGCCCTTTGAATTCTCCGACCCGTTTCATGATAGTACCTCCTGGTGTGCCGCATGGGCGCCGGCGTCATGCCCGCCCTCGGGCATCTATCTGTTGACTAATACAAGCCTCGTGCCGCTTTCTACCATCTTCGCAATAAAATGATCCTTTATTCACGGCAAGCCTCAGAGATGAGAATACACCCGTTAGTAGATTGTCATGCTGAACGTTATGAAACGGCTCTTCGGCCACTCCTCTGGATCTGCGCTGAAAAGGGTTCGGAGCGGCCGTAAATACAAGGGCCCCATTGAGGATGGCCCATGGTGCGGTTGTGGTGATGGTGTGACACAGGATTCGATCCTTGCGACAGGGCGTGGCATCTGCGGCACAATGGGCTGAAACAAAGGGGATGAATTAAATTGGTGGGCGCTTCAGTTCCGACGACAGCCTGGACATCCCCCATGTACTGGTCTGCAACGCCGGTTGAAATCGCCCACCAAAACGGGACGACACCAAGGGAAGCGATTGCGGGCGGAATTTTATGATCCCCGGAAAGGAAGACGGGGATCCAGGCGCCCCTGGCATCGTCCGAAAACCTATTTTAAAACCGCCGGGGGCCCGGCGGTTGAAGCCGGTTGACCGGCCGATCGAAACATCTAAAACGCGCGAGGTCTGGATCCGAAGAACCGAAATTTTCGGTTATGATCGGAAGGTTTCAATCGGCTCGGTTCCGGCTGTCTGGAGGTCCCCCCTCCGCTCATTAACATAAGCGATGATTGTGCCAAAACGATTTGTAAAAGCGTTGGATCTTCAACGTCTTATATGACATAAAGTTACAAAGATCCTTAGACGCGGCATGAGGACCCGTCCCGTGATACCGGTCTCAAAAAAACAAAAGAAATAGTCCAATTTTAGAGATGATCCTGTAATGTTTTGTAGAACAATATGTTAACCAATAAACTTTATTTATAATCACATTTGTCACTCAGCGAATAAAATCGAAAGATCTGCCAAAAAGCCGGCGCGAGGATCGGCCGGCACAAAAAAAAGACGGATTTGAGGGATTGATGCTTACCCTTTGCGAATCTTATAAATTTTAATCTTTTTCAGCAGATTTGGATAGCTGATCTTCAGACGTCGTGCGGCCTCGGATCGGTTCCAATCGACTTCTCTGAGACAACCCTCAATCACCCGGCGTTCCAATCTCGAGAGTTCCCCTTTGAGACCTTCGCCGGAAAGTTCAACCGGCTCATTGATAAAATCAGCGGGAAGCAGATCAGGAGCAATGACCGCTCCGTCTTCCGCCAGAACGACAAGGCGCTTGACCATTTTCTCCAGTTCGCGGACATTCCCCCGCCAGGGCGCATCCATAAAAAGACGCAGAAGCTTGCGGGAGATGCCGCGAGGGGCGCGGTGCATCTCCGCGACGGACCGCTGGAAGAAATGTTCGACCAGCAAAGGAATATCCTCCCGCCGGTCGCGAAGGGGCGGGATTGTCACGATAAAATCGTTCATCCGATAGTAGAGATCTTCCAGGAACTCGCCCTTCTCGATTGATTCGCGAAGCTGCGCATTGGTGGCGCATAGAACACGCGCGTTGACCTTTGACCATTTATTCGACCCGACAGGACGAATCTCCCGCTGATCGAGAACATGCAGCAATTTTGCCTGGAGGGTCGGTGACGTCTTATCGACCTCATCCAGGAACAATGTTCCACCTTCCGCCTCTTCAAAAAGACCCTTCCGGGATTGAGTGGCGCCGGTGAAAGCTCCCTTCACAAAACCAAACAGCTCGCTTTCCAGAAGGGTTTCGGGCAGCGCCGCGCAATTCACTTGCAGGAACGGCCCGTCTCTTCTCGTTGGATTGGCGTCATGAATGCACCGCGCTAATAGGCCCTTGCCCGTTCCCGTTTCGCCCATGAGGAGAATAGTGACATCGGAAGACTGGATCCTCTCCAGCAGCTTCAGAGAGCGGCGGAGTTTCGGATCGCGCGTGATAAAATCGGTGAAGAAGTGATTCTCCCGATCATTCGCCGTCTCGCGTTGCCTTACCCTGTCGGCCAGCGCCATAGAGGCCAAACTTCCGACAAGAGAGAGAAGACGAACATCGGAATCGCCGTACGACCCGCGAAGATTCTTCAGTCCCCTATCAAGATAGAGAAGCCCCTGATGCTGGCCGGCAATATCCAAACGTAGGGCGACCAGCGAACGGACATCGGCGAAGTGGCTGCCGGCATACTGAACAAACCGGGGATCATGTGTGAGATCGGTGGCGAGGCAAAGATGCCGGCCCGCCTCAGGCCGGATATACTCCCAAATCCTTTGTGAAATCTGCTCCGCCGTCCTCCGAGGAAGCCCGGAGACGTTTTCGACCATCGGTTTTCCATGATCATAAAAGGCGAGGAAACCGCGGTCCGAGCGGATATGACCAAGGGCGAATTCCAAGACGCGGCTGATCCGTTCAGACCCCGAGGATCCCATCCAGACAAGATTCCACTCCTCCGCCGCGCGCAATTCGGGCGCATCGAGGAGAGCATCTTCGGCCGATTGTTCTTCCAATCGAGTCCGGATCTTTTCAAGAGATTCAACAAGTTCGACGCGCCCGATCCGTTCTGCGGCTTGATAGGCGCGGGACAATTTCTCCAGGGCGCCCGCCAGCCGGCCGGCGTCACCCTCGAGACTCGCGATTTCCGCCATGAGTTCAACCGACTTGGGAGAGAGGTCCATCTTCTCCATCGCCCGGAAGGCGGCGTCGAGCAGCCGCCAGGCCCGGTGAAGTTCTTGGCCTTCGTCGGATGCGCCGAATAGACGCACCGACCGGATGATGAATTTCGCATATCGGACCTGAAGGATAGTCCGTTCGAGGATATCGGGACCATTTTCAAGGATCTCGACGGCGGCGGCATAGATCCGCCCGGCTGATTCGAGAACGCCGCTCTGTTCCAGAACCTGCGCCAAAACGCCCATCCCCGCTCCCATGTCGGGCATATATTCCAGATGGTGACTGATGGAAATGCTTTCCCAGGCCAGACTGTAGGCGTCGCGTAAATTCCCCCGCTCCACTTCAACGTGCGCAAGGCGATGGGCAAGCTCCGCGACCATATCGCCCCTTGGCGCCAGCTTTCTTGCATCCGCCAAAGCGGGGACGAGGAGATCTCCCGCCTCCTTTATACTGCTGCGCTCAAGATGGAGATCCGATTGAAATTCGATCGCCAGGAGACGTTCACGATGAAAGGCGTGCTGTGTCGCGAGGGTCAGCGCCTCGCCAAAATGATACTCGGCCTGCGCCGCCTGACCCAGCCGGTGACGCAACCATCCGGCGGCCAAATGGACCTTGGTCAGGAAGGCGAGATTGTTGATATCCTTTGCGATTGTGAAAGCTCTGTTAATATGTGTTTGTGCTTGCGCCCACTCGCCTATCTTGGTCTCAAGGATGGCGAGATTCAGCGAACAGAACCCCACCCTCGCATAGTGGCCCAGTTCTTCGGAAATCGTTAACGCCCGTGAAAAGGCATCCTTCGCTTCATTCCAACGGGGCGTGTTCTTTAATAACAATCCAAGATTGTTCAAACACCTCGCGACGCCCTCGCGATGGCCGATCCGGCGGAAAGAATAAAGCGCGCTTTTGAAAGCCTCTTGCGCTTTTTCAACCTCTCCCAGCCGGTTGTAGGCTCGTCCCAGGGTATGTTCAAGGACGGCCAGTTCCTCATGTTCGTTCGAGGAGCGGAGACGCTCGTAGGCTTGCAGACCGAGACGGAGCGAACCCTGATAATCGCCGCGTACAACGCAAATCTGCGCCTCTCGCGCCCAGATTTTTCCTTCAAGAACCGGATCGGGTGAAGCCCCAAGGGATTCCTGAGCCCTGCGGATCGCTACGAGGGCATTGTCCAACTGGCCCCGGCGGCGGAGACATTCAGCAATCTTCAATTCGGTCTGGGTAAGATAATCGAACTCTTCGGTTGAATCCAGGAGGGCGAGAGCACGCTCATAATACGTCTGGGCGTTTGAGAATTGATCGGCTGAGAAATGAAGATCACCTAAACGTACAAGCCGGACGCCCTCACCCAGTTCTCGAACATCCCGTTGAGGGCTGCTCGGAGAGCTCGGCCGGCCGGAGGAGCCTTCAGTCTCTCCAGGCCCAAATATGGTGCCTTTCTCGTCCATGCAGGGGGGACCCTTTCCAACAACCATCCATGGCTACAGTCCGAGAACTCTTACGATTCGAATCAGAGTGACAGCAATGATCACGGTGAGTTCATCCTCATCCGGATCACCGTCATGGTTGTCATGCCCTGACCCGATCTCATCGGGCCCATGGCCGACAGTATCCGTCGGCGAGGCGTCATCTCCCAAGCCAGGCGGGATACCGGCGGCCCACACGGGCGCCATGTACCCTGCCAGCATGAAACTCAGTATGAGAAGTATACCAATGAGATGAAGGTGGGATTTTCTGGATTTATTAAGCATGGCGTCCACTCCCAGGCGGAAAATAGAACGAATCAACTACCTGCCACGCACCAAGCAGGTTCGACGAGGGGGGACTCGATCAAAGCGTCAATGGGGCCTCTCCGCGACCACCAGAGGATAACACTCCTGTGACACTCATAATTATTATAGTCCCGTTCATCGGATTAGCAAAGCTTTTTCCACCTATCAAAAGAGGCAAGAATCCTTACAGCAGATAATCTTCGATGTCCCCTCTTCTTTGTTTTTCGGCCCGCTGGATCGATTTCCCCAGAAATGCCGCTCTTCGCTGTAAGGGGTCTTCCGCCTCCTTACCCTGCCAAATACCGCTCAAGGCGGATAATAGAATCCCGGCCTCCGGCGCCGGCTTTTCGGCAGGTCCATACAGGATTTGCCGTCCCTTCCTCTTGCCTTGAACCAGACCGGCGTCTCGCAGCCTTTTAAGATGATGCGAGACATCGGGTTGACTGACTTCAAACAATTCCACCAGTTCGCCGACGGGACGCGGCCGCTCAAAAACAGCGTGCAGAATCCGCAACCGGATGGGATCTCCCATCGCCCTTAGGATCTGGAGGATGGTTTCCGTTTCGCTCTTCAGTAAATTATCTGCCATCTGGTTCGCCATGATGTCAACGCTCCAACCTCCACTGGATACGAAACGCCCGGACACAAAAACCCGTGACAGGTTTCTATACTGATGCGGCGACCGAACCCACTACCAAGCTAGTTGGATCGGCTAGTCTCTTCAAGCAAGGAAGATCATGAGAGATGCAGCATTCTGGACGCTTGCCCCCGTGATGTCTAAGATGTCCAAGATGGAGCTTGGGGAAATAGATTTCGATCGGGCCCGGGATGGCTGGTGATAGCAAAATGATGGAAGTTGAGCGGCTAAAAGTTGGATCGCCCAAAGGAAGGTGGCTCGTATGACAAGGCCGGTTGTTTCAGGATCCCGCCCGATCCGTCTCTTGGGATTGACCCTATCCGAGATCGCCGGCCTACCCGAACTGGAGGGCCAACCGGACTATCGATCCGGACAACTTGGTTCCTGGCTCTTCGCGAGGGGGGTCCAGCGCTGGGACGATATGACCGACCTGCCCCGCTCGCTGCGGGATCGACTCTCCCGGAGTCTCGACATCTCCCGCGATCCGGTCGTCCTGCGAACGGAAGATCCAAATGGGGAAGCGGTCAAATTCCTTATCCAATTACGGGACCATCGATCTGTTGAGGCGGTCCTCATCCAGGGACGCCGTCAAACCTTCTGCGTCAGCAGTCAAGCGGGGTGCGCCTATGGTTGTACATTCTGCGCCACCGCCAAGATGGGGCCGGGGCGCAATCTGACCGCGGCGGAGATCATCTCCCAGGTTCTTCAATTGCGGGATGAAATCCGCAAACAGGGCCGGACCGACAGCTTCAACCTCGTTTTTATGGGGATGGGGGAACCTCTGGCCAATCTGACGGAAGTTATACAATCTCTGCGCATCCTTCAGGATCCCTCCGGATTCGCGATCGGGCGGCGGCGGATTACGATCTCCACGGTGGGGCTTCCCCATGAAATCCGCAAACTCTCGCAGGAACCAGTGGCTCCACGGCTGGCCTTTTCTCTCTCGGCCACGACCCCCGAAACACGCCGGGAATTGATGCCGGTGGAGAAAAAGTATTCCTTTACGGAAGTTTTAAATGCGATGAGAGAATACAAAAAGGCCACGGGCCAGCGGATTACATTGGAGTATGTCTTGATAAAAGATGTCAACGACGCTCGGGACGATGCGGCGCGCTTACGAAGGATCGCGGAAGAAACGGGCGCCAAGGTTAATGTCATCGCCTTCAACGCCCATGCTTTGACAAAACATGAAACACCTCTTCCTGAGGTTATGGAAGCTTTTTTGGAGGTCCTAAAACCCTTGCACTCGCCGGTCACCGTCCGGCATAGCCGCGGCAGCCGCATCCAAGCGGCGTGCGGACAATTGCTCGCGGAGACGACGGGGTTTTTGCCGGGCGCGGAAACACCGTCACCATGAGGCTCTTCAGCTCACTCCGATCGCGCATCCTGGCCTTGGTTCTGGCGTCGGCGCTCCTTCCGCTCACCCTGCTCTCGTTCGTCCTGGCGCGCGAGACAAAGGATTTGTTGACACTCTGGCAGCCGATCCGGCTCAACCGCGGCCTGTCCGCCTCCCTGGAAACGCAGAGGATATTGTTAAACACACAGGGAGAAACCCAGGGGAATTGGGTGGAGCGGCTGGCTTCGGGCGGCATCGACTCCGCATCGATTCCTGCCGGTTATTTGATCCAGAGCCCCCGTGGAGCGCAGACCCTCCCGCCCACGCTGGCCGGGCGCGTCGAGGAGCGCCTGCCGGCAGACCGGCCGGGATTGACCGGGCCCGAACCCCCTTTCCGCATTCTATATCTGCCGGCGCCCGATGGGGATTACCTGGTCGCCGCCGCCAGAAACAGAACGGATCCCCCGACGGCTCCGGATTGGACTCTCATCGCCCGCCGCTTTCCGGCGGGCACCCTTGAACGCCTTGAGGAGTTGGGACGGGATATCGCCTATCTCAATCGCTTGGAGGAGATCACCGCCGTCGCGGGCACGGCGCTGGGTATTATGGTTCTCGCCATTGCGTCGCTGGCCGCGATCGTGGCCATCCTTCTCGCCTTTTTCTTGGCACGCAGCGTGACGCGGCCGGTGGAAGAATTGGCGCGGGGTATGGCGCAGCTGGGCGAAGGGGATCCCTTGCCACCGGTCCATCCCCGCGGCGCCACAGAGGTCCGGTTCCTCGCCATCGCCTTCAACCGTCTCTCATCGCAGCTGAAAGAGGCACAGGCTCGATTGGCCGCGCAGAGCCGATCATTGGGGTTTCGTGATTCGGCCCGCCATGTGGCGCACGAGACAAAAAACGCCTTAACACCGATCCTCAGCGCCTTGGGTGTTCTAAAGCCCCACTTGGAGCCGGCGGGAGAGGCGCCGAACCGGGCGCTGAGACTTATTGAGGCGGAAGCAGCGCGATTGGAGCGGCTGGCTGCGGCCTTTTCGCGTTTGGGGCATCTCCCCCCTCCCCAACCCCAATGGATCAACCCCATCGATTCCCTGCGCCGGGCGCTGAGTCTCTATCTCCCACCCGCCATTTCCATCACTCCAGATGATTTGGGAAATCTCACCGGGGCGGGACCCGGAATGAGCCGGGTTCTCATCGATCCCGAAAGCCTTGATGCTGTTTGGGTCAATTTGGTGAAAAACGCCGCGGAAGCGATGCCGGAAGGAGGATCAATCCGTCTGGAAATATGGAATGATGGCGAGGATGAACATCCGTCTTTACATATCGTTTTAATCGACAGCGGTCCCGGCCTGCCCAAGGGGGGTGAAACCCGGCTCTTTGAACCGGGCTATACAACCAAGAATGAGGGATCGGGATTGGGTCTCTATGTTTCCCGGCTCTTGCTGCGGGCGGCCGGCGGTGACCTGAAACTTGAACCGGATCCCCAGGGGGGAGCGCGGGCGCATGTCGTCTTGCGACTGACACTTTGAGATAGACACTCTGTGACAGACATTTTGAGGAACCGAGAATGCAAAAACCACAGCTCCTCATCGTGGATGATGAGGAACGGATTCGGGAAGGCCTTCAATTGGTGTTGGAGCCGATGGGCCTGGAGGTTGTTTGCGCCGGCAGCGCGGAAGAGGGATTGGAGGCTCTGCAGAGCCACTCTATCAATATCATCCTCATGGATCTTTACCTTCCCGGAATGAACGGCATCGAGGCTTTGGAAAGGATCGTGCGGGATCATCCCCAAATCCCCTGTATCATGATTTCCGGACAGGGCGGCATCGCCGATGCGGTTCGCGCCGTTCAACTCGGCGCCTTTGATTTTATCGAGAAGCCGGTCCAGCCCAATCGCCTCGCGGTAACTATTGAGAAGGCTCTACGCCACCACAAGATCCTCAATGAACTGAAAGCGCACCGGGATGAAATACGCCGGGAATGGCAACTGGTGGGATCCTGCCCTGCCATGAAAAAACTCAAGGCCGAAATTTCCAGGTCCGCGCCCAGTACAGGATGGGTCTTGATCGAAGGTGAAAATGGAACGGGGAGGAACTGGTGGCGCGTCTTATCCATGAAGAGAGCGCGCGGCGGGACCAGCCCTTCATCCGTCTCAACAGCGCCGCCCTCCCCACTGAGCTGGTAGAGAGTGAACTTTTTGGTCATGAGGCGGGCGCTTTCACCGGTGCTACAAAACGCAGAAAGGGCAAGCTGGAGCAGGCCCATGAAGGGACCCTTTTTTTGGATGAGGTCGCTGATATGGATCTGGCCGCGCAGGCAAAACTGCTGCGGGCCCTGGGAACAGGTGAGGTGGAGCGGGTCGGCGGATCGGAGATCCTGCATGTTGATGTCCGTCTTGTTTGCGCCACCAACCGCAATCTGCGGGCTGAGGTTGACGCGGGGCGTTTCCGCGAGGATCTCTATTTCCGAATCTGCGTCATCCCCATTGCGGTTCCCGCGCTGAGGGATCGCAATGGCGATATCCTTGAACTGGCGGAGCACTTCCTCGCGAGGTGTTGCGCGGAAAACGGCCGTCCCCCCCTTCAATTGGAGGCCGACGCCCGGCGGGTCTTACAGGAGCATCAATGGCCCGGGAATGTCAGGGAGTTGAGGAATCTGATGGAACGGCTCGCCATCATGCATCCAACCAACATTGTTAGCGCGGAGGGATTGTACAATTATCTCCCGCCGGCCGGGCCGTCCAGCGCCCTCGGCGCGGGAACGCCGCGAGGAGAACAGGCGGCTTTGGCGGATGAGGATTTGGGTCCTGCGCCGGCGGCCGGCCATGCGGCTCCCGACGCCGATTCCGAATCGTCCGCCCTTCTTAAAGAGCGGTTGGAAGAGGCGGAGAAAAAGATCATCGAGGATGTTCTGCAGCGCTGGGGTTGGAATGTTACGCGGGCGGCCGAGGAGTTGGGCGTCGACCGGGCGACCCTGCATCGGCGAACCCGCCGCTTAGGTGTTCAGCGGCCCCGGCCCGATGCCTCCGATTGAGTCACCCATTCTGGATTCAGGGCTGATACCGCCGGCGCAACAATGTGCGGCAGAGATGTACCATCGGTTGCAAGTTGAACGTTACAAGACTGCCACACTCCATCGGGGTCAATGGAGTTGCCGGGAGAGGCCTTTCCAAGCAAGGGCCCAGCAACAGGTTGGATCAGGGTATCGCCAACGGGAACCGGCATGAAGCATGCTATAGAGGAGAACCGGGGGAGCATCGTATCCCGTGGAATCCCCGCCCACAAGACTCTGATATTGGTTTCTCGCAAGGAGACAAAGAGATGAGACAGCCTTCATGCCTCTTCTGGATCCCGGTCCTCCTGCTGTGCCTTGGCCTGATGAACTCGTCTATTGAGGCGGCTCAGCAATCTCCACTCCCCTTTGATTTGGAGACAGGCTGGGAAAGAGATGATTTTGAGCCTCTTTTTATCATGAATAGGGTACAAGACTACAGTTTTGGCGCCACCTGGAAACTTTTAAATGAGGAATCATATTATCCCAATCTCAAGATATCGACGCTCTACAGCACCGGCACAAAAGTCTGGTATCCCGGGATCTATGCCGAACAGCCCTTTATCTCTTCCGGTTTGTTAAATCTCTGGGTGGATTATGGAAAAGAGGCCCAACCGTTCGGCTTTGACGATCATATCCTGACACGCGCAGAAAACACCGCCGCCGCCTTTTTTATTCGTGAAGATTTTATGGATTATGTAGAAGTGCGCCGGGTTGCCGGCGGTCTGCGGATCGGCCCCTTTGCCGATCAGTCGCTCTCTTTGGGGATGACGAGCGAGCGCCACCGGTCAATGAACCGGGTGACGCAGCTCTCCGGGCTCTTCGGCGGCCACAAGGTTTTCCCGCCTAATGCGATGGCCTCGGAAATGGAGCCGATCCTCCTTAAGGCTAGGTATGATTGGAGAATCCCCGGCGGTTGGACACCCTGGAGCCGTGAGGTTTGGAACAACCGCGATTCCGGTCTCTGGATGACATGGGAGGGCTGGTGGGCGCACCCCGATCTGGGAGGAAAGATGAACCTTTCCCGCCACCTGGTCGAAGGCCGTTTTCACCTGGCGCTGAACCGGTTTGTTAAATTGAGGGCCCGCGCCGCGGTCGGCTGGACTCCCCATGGGAACCGCGAAGGCTTCGGCTTTCCGATTTACCCCGGCCGGGAAGGGACACTGGTGGCGGAACCGGGTGGGGACTCTTTCCTCACCGGTCCCGGAAGAGTCCCACCCCAATGGACCTTTCATGCCGGCGGGATCGGGACTCTCAGGGGTCATGATGAGAAGGAATTCGTGGGGGATCAACTCCTCTTGGCGAACTTGGAATACGCCATCCGGCCCGAAAGGTCATTCGAAATCTATTTGTTCACAGATTTAGGGAAAGCATGGTATCAAGACTCTGCCCCCTATGCCGGCGAGGGGTTCTTCGGCAAAGGGCAGCTGGAGTGGGATGGCGGCCTTGGGGTCGAGATGGCGAACGGCGGTGTCCGCGTGCAAATGGGTCAAAACCTCCGGGATATGGACAAGGATCCGAGGTTTACACTGAGGTTACAGCGAGCCTTTTAATTTTGTATAAAAAGAACCGCACCACGATTTGCACATTGTTTTGCGCCCTAACCCTGGGCGCCATGGCTTCCCCATCCCCCGCGTTGAATGTTGAATTCGAGTCGATACAGATCGATTCGACGGGATTGGTCATCGGGCTGGAATTTCCTGATCTCTATGCGCCGCTGCATGAGCGTTTGTTGCAGGGACTGCCTGCCACCATTGTCATGGAATGCGAGCTTTGGAAGAATCGATCAACCTGGTTCGACAGCCGGATCCTCCGGAACGCCTATCTGCTGAAAATGGACTACGACACGTGGAACCAGGAATTTCTTCTTAGAAACACAGAGAGAGAGTACCGCGAGACCGATACACTGATTGTAAAATCTTTGGTTGAAAGGCAGAAATTGACCTTTCCCTGGAATCCTCCCCCCGACTCTTCCCGCGTCTACTATCTCACCGTGCAGGCGACATTGAAGCTCCTAACCGTCGACGATATCCGGGAGGTGGAGGATTGGCTCGGCGGCCATCTCAAACGGCGCAAATCGCCGCTCGGGATACCCTTCAGCCTGTTGGGAATCTTGAAGGAAGCGTCGGGGTTGGGTGATCGAACAGCAAGGGCGAATTCGGGCAGGTTCCGGATCGAGATTAGCGCAGAAGGGTTATACGTCCACAGAATCCCTGCGTCGCCGTCGTGAGTTTAACAAAGTAGGCTCCCGCGGAAAGGACCCGGCCCGCGGCGTCGCATCCATCCCACACAATGGTGAAACGATCCCGCCCGTCAGCCTGAAAATCCCGTTCATAGACCCTGCGGCCGCTGATATCCAGAATCTCGACCGTCCCCTTGCCCTGCTCAGGGATGCGAAACGTCAAATGCTGGCCCGGCCGGAAGGGGTTCGGGCCGATCACCAGCGGTTCTATCGCGGGCGCCGCACTCACCAGCGGCAGCAGCGACGCCATGAAGTCGGCCAAACCGGACACATCTCTCGGATCCGCCAGGTTGCGATTCTCGTGACCCGTCGCCCGCGCCCTGGACCCTCCGAAAAGAATCCGGAAATCTTCGGCGAAGATCTCGTGAGGCCTGTTGGCGTGCTCCGCCTGGGCGTTATAGATCGTATAGTCTTCAATGCCCCGTATCCTTCGATACATTTCCCATCCCTCGGCATTTTGATCTTTCAAGTAGAGCTGATGGATCACATGTCCCGCCTCATGCGCCACCAGAAAATGAATCTGTTCTTCGGTGTATTCCAGAACGCCGGGGGAAATATAAACCGCGCCTCTACTCGCCGTCGACCGGAGTTGACCGGAACGCGGATAGGGGAGGATAAAAACCCTGATGTTCAGTGCATGAGCAAACCGCAGATCTAAAGCCGAAAGGGCCTCATCGACCGTCTCGATGGAGGCGGGGTGAAAAAGACCGTCTCCGGGATTCGCAATCTCGGAATCCTTGACATCAGTGATAAAGCGGACCGTTGATCCATCTTCCTGCATGAAATGAAGATCGCCATTCAAGGTGAGGGTCGAAGAGCGAAGGATCTCATCGGGTGCAATGACTTGAACGGCGGCATGCGCCGGATACAGCAGAGCGGACGTTGACAGAAGCAGCCCGATCGCGGCGGCAAGAATCCATCCGCCCGTCATTGCGGAATGCCGCTGAGCCGATCCCCTACTGGTCGAAATATGTCCAATCGCCGTGTGAGTCATGTATACATTTTAACAGACTCCGGCCCTGATCGGACGATGAAAAATTATTTGCCGAGTTTTTTATATAAGTTGGGTCAAATCACCCATTGATGGTCGGATTCGCTCCAGGTTGTTGAGGATCAGGTGGTTTATTCGGCGGTTGGAACGGCTGCGTTTCCATGTGTGTTTCTATTTGAGACATACCTTGAGGGAGACCTCGAGAGGCGGCCGGAGGGTAGGCCGCCGCCGGGCCCGGATTCGGCCGGCTGCCGATACGGCTGAGGAGCACGGCGCCCATCCCCACGGAGGTGATGACGAGCTTCAGTGCGACCAGCAGAAATCCCAGGGCGGCGGCGCCGGGGATATTGACGTACTGCCAAATATTGACGATCTCAACAATGACAAAGAGCAACGCCAGGCCAAGCGCATAACTCATCTCAAAACCTGATTCCTTTTTCCGCATCGAGAAGAGCAGCGTCCGCCCAATCGACCAGAGAACGGCGCAAAAACCCATAAAGGTGAGAATCGCCATGACAAAGGGCAGCAAAATGGCCGCGGGAATGCCAATGATCGTGATGAGAAGAAGAATGAACAGCAGTACCGATCCCGGAATGGTAATTATCCCGAGAAAGAGAGAGGGGAAAAACTTTTGTTCAACCGTGATCCGTATATTCTCCATGCGCCGGGAGCTGATCGCTTGGAAGAGCCATCCGAAGAGAAACGCTCCGATAAACAGCGCCATGATCAGGATGGAGCGGAGGCCGGGGGGAGGACCCTGATGGAATTTGGTGCGGAAGATTTGGGGCGTGAAAATTGGACTGAAAGCGCCGATTGAGATCTCCTTGCCGCCGACCACGGCGTCCGGATCCGAGTCTACCCCTCCCCCAACCGAAACACAGTCACCATCAACGACGGCGGTGGCCAAAAGGACGACATCACCGCCGACGGCGACGACGTCCCCCTCGACCACGCCTCGGACACGAATCGAGCCGCCGATGCAAACCACGGAACCGTCAATCCGGTCCCCTTCTTCAATAACAACATTTTCCCCCATCCGAATGATGTCGCCCGTCGTCCGGTTGTTTTGGGAACTGCGGACCGTCACCCGCTTTTTCAAATCTTTTCTAAGCTCTTCATGGCCGATCAATGCGATCAGCGAGTCGAGATCGGCGGTCAGATCCCCCTTGAGCATCATCGCGAGGGAATCTTCACCGGACGGAAGGCGGACCCAGACCCGTGTCATATCGTCGGAATCGTATTCTACAGAGTAGCGCCCCACATCCTTTGCATCAGTGCTTTCCTGCGCGTGAGCCGGCGACACGAGGAGATAATGCGCAACGAAGCCCGCCAGAAGGCCCAATGCTACGGCGAGAACCGATGCGGAAATGTTCATCATGAGGGCCCTAAGGCTCACATTATGAGTGGACATGATGCACCTCCCTCTGCGTTTTGGATTCGGGATGACCCACAATGCGCCAAAGTATCGCGACGGATAAAAGCATGAACCCAAAGATGAGGAGGATTGATTCAACAGGAAAGGCCGCGCGGAGCAACGCTTCCGGATTTAAGACCCGTCCGACAATGTTAAAGAGACGGGCGGCGATATCGACAATCTTCGAGAAAGAGACAAGGACGACGACGGCATCCATTCCAAGTTCCGTCAGACGATCCCATCCCACGCTGACAACCGACCAGGCGAGAGAGCCGGCGCGACCGGCCAGCTGCCCGCCGGCAAGGAGAAACGAGATGACCAAGGCGGCCGCCGCCAAGATCCGAATGGCCCGGCGCGAAGCCGATTCCCGTCGTGAAACCGCGGTGGGGCGCTGAAATACGGTTCTGACAATCGATTCGGTTAAATCCTTGGGTGTCTCTTTATAAGGAAGATTCTGCAATCCTTGCAAGAGACGGCTATAGGCCGCCAATTCCGCCCGGCAACGCGTGCATGTCGCAACATGTCCGTCCATGACGCTTCGGGAGGCTTCGTCCATTTCACCGGTGAGGTACTCCCAATGCTCTTTTACTTTATAGCGACAAGTCATCCTGTCTGATGTCCTTCAACCCGGAATAAGAATTCCGGTTTTTTCGGGAGTTACCCCGTCTCCGCCCGTTTCAGAACTCCGGCCCGCAAGGATGGGAGGATTCCTATCCTCTCTTTTCCATCAGGTTCTTGAGATGCCGGTGCGCCCGATGAAGCCTGGCTTTCACCGTTCCCAAAGGAGTCCCCAAAATCTCCGCCATCTCTTCATAGGTGAGCTGCTCCCGATACCGCAGATGCAGGATCAAACGGTAAATCGGCGGCAGTCTCTCCAAATAGGTTTCGACCGTCTCCGCGAGTGTTGTAACCTCATGCAGCCGGTCGGGCCGCGGTTCCTTGCCGGGGAGCGCCATCGGTTCCTTTCGGTCTCCAGCCGGTGAATCCGCGTCGATCGAAATCGTGCGCAACCGCCTCTTTCTATGGTGGTCAATACACAGATTCGTCGCGATCCTGTACAACCAGGTCGAAAAGGTGCGCGTCGCATCGAAGGTTTTCAGGCCCCGAAAGACCCGAATGAAGACCTCCTGCGTCAGATCTCTCGCATCCTCTTCGTTTCGAACCATCCTCCAAGCGATGTTGTAGACAGCCCGCTGGTATTTCACCACCAGTTTCTGAAAGGCGATCTCATCACCCTTCAGGATCTTTTGGACGAGGGAGAGATCTTCTGTATTCATCTTTCTCTCCGGTTTCGTCCTACCCCCACTTACGGAATGATCGCATCGGGGGTTGCGGACAGAGCCCACATTGAGGGGCGTCACCAGGGGGCATCGAGGCAACCCTAGGTCCATGAGGGAGTTGGGTCAATCTTCAGAATCCCCCTCCGGCTTCTTCGCTTGACAGGGATGTGGGGGCCATCTAGGCTCCCGAGCGTCCTCATGATGCCCGGACGTCCCCCAAATGGGGTTGCCATACCGGGAAAAGACCGAAGGGAAGGAGCCCGCCATGAACACCATAGAGATCATCCATGCTCGAGAAATCTTCGATTCCAGGGGGAATCCAACCATTGAGGTGGAGATTCAACTGACCAGCGGTATCCGATCTCGGGCCGCTGTTCCCTCCGGAGCCTCGACTGGGGAGCGGGAGGCATTGGAACTCAGAGACGGTGACATCGAGCGATTTGGTGGCAAAGGTGTTCGCCGGGCTATTGAGAACGTCAATGACCGGATCGCGCCCGAACTTGTCGGGGAAGACGCCCTCAACCAGATCCTCATTGATCGGATTCTCTGCGATCTGGATGGAACCGAAAACAAGAGCAACCTCGGCGCCAATGCTATTCTCGGTGTTTCGATGGCGGTGGCGCGCGCGGCGGCGGAGGCGCAGGGGCTTCCCCTCTGGCGTTACCTCGGCGGCGTACGCGCCCGCCTGCTCCCCATCCCCTTCCTGAATCTCCTCAATGGCGGCGCGCATGCGGACAACAACTTGGACATTCAGGAATTCATGCTGGCGCCCATCGGTTTCCCCAATTTCACCGAAGCGCTGAGGTGCGGCGCTGAAGTATTCCATGCCCTGAAGAAGGTCTTGGATCACAGAGGTTATACAACATCCGTGGGTGATGAAGGCGGATTCGCGCCGAATCTCGGATCGAACGAGGAAGCCCTGGCGCTGCTGACCGAGGCCTGCGAGAAGGCCGGCTACGAACCGGGACAGCAAGTCTATCTGGCGCTCGATTGCGCCGCCAGCGAGTTCTTCATTGACGGAAAATACATTTTGAAGGCCGATCCAAAGACAGAGTTTTCGGCCGGCGACTTGATCGACTTTTACACGGAACTGGTCGAAAAATTCCCCATCATCTCCATCGAAGACGGGCTGGCCGAGAACGATTGGAGCGGCTGGCAGGCGATGACCGAACGGCTCAGCGACCGGATTCAGCTGGTGGGGGATGATATCTTCGTCACCAATACGCAAATCTTCCAGCAAGGGATTGACGAGGGCGTGGCGAACTCCATTTTGATCAAGTTGAATCAGATCGGGAGTGTCACCGAAACGCTTCAAGCGATCGACCTGGCCCGCGAGAATGGTTATACAACAATGATCAGCCACCGGTCGGGCGAGACGGAAGACACCTTTATCGCCGACCTGGCCGTCGGCATGAACGCCGGAATGATAAAGTCCGGATCGGCTTCCCGTTCAGAGCGGGTCGCCAAGTACAATCAACTCCTGCGGATTGAGGAAGAGCTGGGAGAAGACGCGCGGTATCCGGGGCGAAGCCTTTTCGCCCGCTGGGGATTGGACGATTTGGACGAAGAGGTGTGATTCCTTGACCCTGAACCGGACATCGCTGAATCCACCCCGGTGGCGTTCGACGGCGGCCTTCCGTCCCCCTGATAAGAACCGCCCGGCGCCGGAACCGTTGCACCACCACTATCGGCAGCGGGATGAAAGACGGGGTCTCAACTGGCAGGTCTGTCTGATCCTGGTGCTCTTCTTGTGGGCCGGTTACACCGCTCTGGCCGGACCGCAGGGGCTCGTTCGTCTGATCGAAGTGAAGCAGTATGAGAAATCGGTGGAGAATGAGGTCAACCTGCTCGCCGCCCAGCTCGACTCGGTAAAGACCCAGCTGCATCAGCTCGATACTGATTACTTTCTGCGCGAAAAGACCGCGCGGGAAACGTATGGAATGGCCCGGAAGGATGAGCTGATCTATTACGAATCGACGGATGGGGCGCATAAAGAGGTGCAGCCGGGCCGGATCATCCCCCAAATGGAGGATCAGGAGCCGTGACGGCGCTCTTGACAGATCCAAGTCCAAGTGCGATAAAGGTGAACTGATCGCGGGGTGGAGCAGTCTGGTAGCTCGTTGGGCTCATAACCCAAAGGTCGTAGGTTCGAATCCTGCCCCCGCTACAGACGGACCGTTAATGGTAGACCTTTACACATCAATGGTTTCGGTCCGTGGGGCGGTCGGTGCTGTCAACACCGACCGTCCGTTTTTTTTGGTTAGAATAAAAAAAGTCGAGGCCACAAAAAACCGCCGGTTGTGTATCGAAAGGAGAAAATCCCTTCACCGACGCCTGTGACCTCGACTCTTTTCATAATCCTCTCCTTCCGATACACGAACCATTATTCGGACAACTCGCGAGAGAAGTCAAGGAGGATAAAGAAATTATTTTGTTTGCTGTTACTCAGTTCTCGGAAATTACTCCTTGCTGCAATTACTTCGCATCTCATTAATCGCTGCCGTGGATCCAGTTAGAGAGAATTTGAAGTAGATTCTCCCTTCACTAAACCAATCCAATTCAAGCAACACGGTACCCGATTGAGCGATCTTAGAGATCGCTTGGCTGCCATCGCTGAAATGAAGGCCATTCGCGCCCCATTTCTGAATCAGCGTGGTATTTTCTAAGTTGTCGTCCCACTTAATGCGTGTATTGATAAGGTTGTATCCATCTTTGAGCTCTGTATCTACCAGATTTGGGGAATCAGTGAATTCAATATAAACCCATTCCTTCTGCCCATCTGACGCTATCCACAACCAAGCCATGATATCCCCATAGGGAAAGCCCATCGGTTTAGTAGGTTGCGCGCCCGGGGACCTTGTAAAGCAAGTTTTCTCCCCCGTCATTTCATCTTTTGAGACGCCGGTTTTCCATTCAGCCGATGCGGGAATTGAAAGCGATAATACGAAAATGGAAAGGCAAACCATTATTCCAACGGTCTTGTAATTCATACTATTCAGCCTCCTTAACCAGTTTAACGCCAATCTTTTCAGGGTAAAAAAAATCGAGGCCACAAATATTCGCCGGTGTGCTCAGTGGGAGATTCCCACCGACAGCGACTCATGGCCTCGACTCTTTTCAGGAGAAATCCCCCTTAGCTGAGCACGCACTATTTTATTTCCAAACTGAGGAAGATGTCAACGAAATGGGGAGAAATTCTTTGGAGAAAGACAGCGGAAGGGTATTAAAAGATGCGCAACTAATTATCTAGGATTCAATTAAAGCCCAAAAGTATTTTTATCTCTTTCGATCAAGTTCCTGTGTTTGCTTCCGCTTGCCAACAACAAATACCGTTACTAGAGAGCCGAGAGTAGTGATTAAGGTCGCCAGTCCGGTCGTGCTTTTCCCCTGATAAAGCAAAACCAGCGAGCCCGAAAACACAACAAGCGCCAGGAAAAATCCCATACGTTGACCCCACTTTGCCAACTGATTATTTGACGTAACAACTGAAGACTCAAGACCTCTTCGATGGCGCGATTGTTCTTCGGCCATACCCAATATCCGATCAGCGGCGCCGGGCAAAAGTTTTTCATAATCTGCAAGCATTTCAGGCGGGGGTATTGGACCAGTGAAGTGTTTTCCGGTAAATGTCGCTACTACAACCTCTTGCCCTCGCTTTGATGGGTGAAATCCGTCATGCACTTTGGGATGTTTGGGATTTTTATTCTTCTTGCTACCCATTTTTAGTGTTTTGAGCACAACTCGGGATGGCTGCCCAAAAATACATCCAATCCTGAATCGAAATCCTTACTCATCATCATCCAATCCGAGGTCAATGCGCGTTGATCCGCTTCTTCACCTGTTCGACTACGGTTATATGAGTCAAAGTTGCCCCCGAGATCCAATAGTCGAGCCGCTCCGAATAGCCCAGAGGGCTGCGCAAAGAGAAAATCTGACCGTAAATTTGAAAATAATTGATCCATCTGTCCCCCATAGCAATTGATATCGATAAGTTTATCGCATCTATCGGCCACTTTCAAGCAACCCTGCAATAATTTACGTCATTATTACAACCCCTATTCAGTGAGAATGATTCATGTTTTTGCGCACAAAATGTATAGATCATTATTTTACAACAAGATACGGGCTATATTGGTTCATCCATCACAACCCTAAACTCAACACTTCCATCTTCTCCCTCATCCACTCAATATTCAGCCGGGCATACCGGGTCGTTGTCTGGATGCTCCGATGACCGAGCATCTGCTGTACCAACCTCAAATCCCCGGTTTTGAATAGGAGATGGGATGCACAACTGTGCCTGAGATGGTGGATCGTGTAGGGCTTCTCGATCCGGGCCTCCCGGAGGGCTCGCCTCCAGGGCTTCCGGATATCGGCATATGGCATCCCGGTCCGTGGACTGGGGAAAATCCATGGGTTGGCGGATCCGTATCGCTCTTGAATGATCTCCATCGCGGGCTCAATCAGGGGGACACTCACCAGCCTCAGCGATTTTGAGGCCGTGAGTCGGATGGCCTTGCCGTGGAAATCTACCTGCTCCGCCGTCAGATCAAGCACCTCGCGCTTCCGCCGGCCAGTGAGATAGATGAATTCAAAGATGCCCTTGTACTCAATCTCAGCGGCTTTGAAGACTGCCCTGAGTTCGTCTTCGCTCAAGACACTGATGGGCGGTTCTGGCACCGATAGCAATTGACACCTCACCGTTCGTTTTGTAATGAGCTTCCACCGAGAGGAGCGATTGAGAATCGATGAGACGAGAAGAAGGCAATTGTTCACCGACTTCGCAGAGAGGCCACGATTTAAGAATTTGCCCGCCAGTCGATCGAGCTCATATTCTGTGAGCCCGTCCGGCGTCATATCACCAATCAACGGTATGATATGACATCGAAGCCTGGAGGCATTGGCGCCATGACTCCGACAATGATGGCGGCTCCAATCTTCAAGCCACCGTTCGGCCAAATCACCGAATGTCAGGGATCCGTTGGTCTTTGCATTGCGTCGGATTACCGACGCCATATTTTGGATAATCATTTCCCTGGGGCGGGTCCATCCGCTGCCCCCTGGTTGCTCCACACATCCAGTGAGGAGCCTCCGCGGGAAACGGTCCAAGGGCTGCCAAATATCATAGTCTATTTTTTAGACGCAGTCAACCCCCGTGGTCTAACCAGAATACTGGGAAGGCCTAAAATAGGGCGGCTGTAATTTATATCAGCGGAAAACGGAATGCATGGTTAACCCCGAAGTCCAGCACCAAAGGTGGATCATGTCTCCTCCTCAGCTGTTGAATAACTCAGTTGTGCGCACCCCGGACAGTTACCAATCAGAGCATTAAACCTCGCATGAATCATTCCAATATCGTATGTAAACACTTGCCTCGTTGGTAATTAGATTATGGGATTGAAAGCCGGCTGTGAAGCCCCTATTTTTATTTTGCCATTCAGCAGCGACCCTTTTCTCTCAACCAACATTGTCGGGAGGGGAATTATGATTGGAGCCATTGTTATGTTTACTCTCGCCGGAATTCTGCTGATCGCTTTGGGACTGAAAGCGCGGTCAAATGCCCGGAAGGGGGAGAGTAGAAGTGTCAGGCAATCCCCGGACTACATCAAAGTCCCACAACGGCCTGAATCTATAAATAAGATATACGATGCATTCAGCGACACGGCAAAGGGAGCGTCTTATAAAATAAACCCTTATGAGATGACGTGCACATGCCCTGATTTTGTTGATAGGAGGGCAAACTATAAGCCCAATGATGTCCGAAGAGCCTGCAAGCATCTCGCGAGATTTTTGAGGAATCTCGATGTAATTTGTGATGAAGATGAGTTCCTTGCAGAGCTCTTGGAGGAGAGTGGAGGTAGAGGCGGAGTCCCACATTTCCTCTATCAACGTCAGATTTTCGACACAACTCCTGTATTAATCGGATTCAGCCCGAGTTGGTCAGGAGTGAAAGTGTTCTCCAGAGAGAGACAACCAAGGGATGCTCCAAAGCAATACACCGGTCCGGTGAATTGCACAGAGTATGATCTGGAGCGGAGGGCGTGGACCAGCATTGACAAGCCGTATGGTGCCCGTGAGATCAAGCGCCTAATTAACAACATTGTCCGGTAGGGCCATTATGGAGAGAACGATAGGGTCCCTCAAAAGAAGGGTAAAAAGCGGAAGTGTCAGAAACAGCATTGGGATTCCTGTTCGGATCCATAGGTGGTGCGCCCGGTTTGGGAGTGCAATTACGGTTCTGATCAAGCGGGGGATTGCTCCCCCGCTTTTTTACTTTCCTTATGCCGCCTCTGGAAGCTCCGTGGGTGAAGGCTTGCAGAAGAACATTGCGAGCCCCCTGATGAACCTCGGAACAAACATGTGCTCGAGCTTCGACTCGAGAATTCCCCCAACGATCGGGAGGTTCGGGTCGATGCCGAAGTAGATCGCTTCAGCGGTCTCCGTGATGAGCCGGTAGATGTCCTCCTTGTCGATCGTTCCGTCGGCCGCGAGGATTGCCGCTCTCGCGCCGGTCTCCGTCACGATCAACTCGATGAGGTCTATAGCCTCACCCCCGGTTATCCGCCCATCCGCCATCATCTTTTCCCACTCATCCTTGATCTTTTTTTCAAGATCACCGTTTTCCAACAGTATCTCTTTTGACATAAATCCTCCTTGTGTGAACTGACCGGCCCCGGGGTGGGCTACGGAGAGGGACAAGAGCGCAGCCCACCAGCCCAGAGCCAACGGATTCTATTTGTTTTTCTTTGTGGCGGCGACGAGCTCCCCCTCGATACGCCTCGCTGATCTCGAGACCCATCCTGAAATCGAAGTGGCACATCTCCAGCGGACCTCTTGGACCGAACCCCAGTGCATCTGGAGCCTCCCAGGTGACTGATCCGTCCTCTGACCAGATGGCAAAGTCCACCCTCAGGAGTATGCCCGGTTGAGCCAGCCGTCCCGGAACGCCGCTTGATCGGCGTCGCGCGCCACCCTGAGTCGGTACTCGCCGGCGGCCTCGGAGCGAAGCGCGGCCATGAGCGCAGCCGCGTCGGCGCGCCTGGAAGCCCCGCAGGTCTTGAGCCCGAGAAGGCCATCGACCTTGACCCGGAGGCCGCAGGCGCGCAGGGCACGCTGGAGGCAGATGACTGCTGTCTGATCCCCGAGGTTCACGGCGAGGTCGAAGACCTTGCTGGCCACTGGCTCGGGCAGCTGCTCGTAACCGTGGCCCAACCAGTAGCGCTGCCAGTAGATATCGATCGCCTGCTCGCGGGTGAGCTCCCGCACGTTCACATCGGGGTTCCACTGCTGCGAGATCCCGAATTTCGTGGGCCCGCCGCGGTCTTCCGGGTGATCATTGAGGACCTCGCCCTCGTGCTCGAGGACGAATTCGATCGCCTGCTCAAATAGCACCCTGCTCATCACGCCCTGCTCCTCCGTGGAAACGGAGACGATTCTTTTGATCTCCCGGCTCATCTCAACTGCCCCCGTTCGCCTTTTTAATCTCTTTGGCAAACTCGGCCGGCAATGCGCGCATCGCCGCAATCTGTTTATCATTGGATTCGCGCAGAAGCTGAAACATATCCCGATGATCGCGGAGGACAGTTTCGCGAAATGATTTTGCCCTCTCGCTCTCTGCGACTCGAGATTCTTTGATGGAGCGCACCAACCCGACAACCTCGTCGCACTTTTGATTGGACGATCCCTCATTCCCGTTTAGGCTCTTCGGTTTGTATCCCTTCACGAATCCAAACACGAGTTCCAGTATCTTGAGGGCAAAAAGCCCGCCCAAACCCAGTGCGCCGATCTCTGTCGCGTTACCCAATGGCATTCCAAAGCCCCCCTAAAACCTTGTTATATTGTAGACCGCGTCGACGTGCACGAGCTGGATATAAGTGAAGCTTGTCCCTGACAATGTGAGTGTAAGCTTTATCGTCATATCTGTTCCGGGGGCATCCGATGGCAAGGTCCCTCCTGCTATAACAAAGGGCCCATGCTCCTGCCTTCTGTAGTCGTACGTCGTCGTGTCATCGAGGATATAATCGGCCGCGTCAGTCACCCCCGTCGTCACCATCGTCGAGGTGATCTTGGTCGCTGATTCGCCATAGCCATATTGTTTGTATGAGAGATCAAATCGCACTTCCCAGTTTGCCGCCGTAACATCTACCGGCGAATAGACAATATAGAATTCTAGGTCTTCTGAAATGTCGAATTCTGGCGGGATGTACCAATCGAAGTTAATCGCATCGGCCGTTGTAAGCAGAATGCACGGGACGTTCGTATCTGTTCCTGTGCCATCTTTCAGCATATCACCGCCGCCGCCAGGTCCAGCCGATGACGCATCGTCCCAAAAAATAATCGGTTGAGTTGTTAAGCCGTCGACCGAATAAGTCGCGTGGGGCGGTCGAAAGATAACCTCTCTTCGTTTGGTATCTAAAACGAATAGGGTTTCACGCACCGTCATCGTTTTAAAGCTCCACAAGGAATCCATATCATAAGAAAGAAACTTGCTTTCCGGAATGAGCTTCGTAACAAGAAGGTTCGAATTGTTAATGAACCCAGGGGAGCAATCGACGCCAAGAAGGGTTCCATCGATAATCTCTTCGGTTCCTACGGCGCCGGCGCCGATGACTCGTTTGGTCGCCGCGCCCGTAGCCATATGGATGGTGTCGACCTCCATGGTATCGATTTTGGATCCGGGTATAGACCAATCGATCAGGTCAGCGCCAGGCACGCTATTATTCAGGATATGCGCACCGGTGAGTGTGCTCGTGACGACATGCTTCCCTTGAATGATTCTGCTCTGCAAAAACTTGCTATCATTGATGATCGAGTCGGTGAATGCCCAGGATGGGATAATGGCAACCTGAAATGCCGATTGGCCGATGGATTCAGCCGGAAGCGTATCTCCCCAGATCGGTATAAATCGATAATTGGACGAGCACAGACTGTCAACGCCAACCGTGTCCCAGAATGACGCTTTGGTCGTTGGGGGACTATCAAACGCCCATACTCCGATTGTATCGCCGTCTTCATCGGAGTAGTCCCACATCAGATCAGGATGGAGAGTGTCACCCTCAACATCGGTAATGATCATCACGTAGGAATCTATAACCCTGCGGAAGATTCCGCTCGGGTATCGGAAGCTGAAGCAATGCCGCCCAGTGACATCGCCATAGCCTACCGCTCCGGCCGGTAGGAAGTCCGTCAAGCACAAGCCGACAATTATTAGGATCCCCAATAGATAGAATAATAAGCGATTCATTAGACAATTCCCCCCTCCGGTACTCCCATCCCTGTAGCCGCTTCGGGATCGCCGGCGGCTGCCGTTTCTGAGATGAGGTTCAATATTGTTTTGCGCTGAGACGAGTAATGCGCGTATCCCCTCAGGACACAGATGATTTCATTATTCGGTTCATCCGGGAGATCGTATTCAGATCTCACGCGGATTCGATTGACCCCTGAAATCCAAGGGGCATAGGGAATCTCTGCATCAAAAGGCAGCTTTGGATCCTTCAGATATTGAGTCAGGGCATAGGCGAGATGAGGGGCAACCAATGTTGAGATATAATAATTCTCATCGAGCGTCAGCTTCTTCTTCCCGGATCTCAGAATGCTCGATGGGCTGTCCGAGGTGGCCGTGAAAAACTCAGCCTTCACCGCTCTCGCGCCGGTAAAGTCCAATTCCACAACGTCACCAACAAGCCAGCGTCTTTCCTCGATATTGTCGGTATTCTCCACATTGAATTGAGCGACGAGTCCGGTGTTCCCAATGTAGACGGGTCGGCCGTGGATAGGATGCAGATAAAAGCGTATGGGAGCGCCTCCATAATGGATGGCCATCTCCGTATCAAAGTAGGCCCTGGTGGCCAAAAGTTCTTTCTGACCGGGGTAATACCCATCAGCACTATCGAGCCGACTGACTCTGGTAATCAGAAAGGCCTCATATCCGATTTCCGCCACGTACCCCGTATATGGAAATTCTGTCGGGGTGACATAAATCGTGACTGGATTGCCAGTGGCCGGGATCGTGTCAATAATCTGGCCGTGCCCCTCAAGGCCGGTTTGGTATTCCTGCACCGCCTTATAGCCGCGCATGGGAACGATCTTAACGGTTGTTCCTCGAGGGATAATTGGAGCTACCCACTCAGCGCTTGGTGTCAATTGCATTTCGTTTACTGTCGTGAAGCGTTTAATGGTAGCCCGGGCTTCATCACCGATGAAAATATAGTCCCCTGCCGGCGGCATGGTATTCCCGAGATCGCGGGTTGACCAAATCTCAGCATCTCCCAATAGTCGATGGCGATTATATCCGTCGGGGTGATATCGGAGACCAACGAGGCTGCAGATGTTGGAGGCTGTATCAAAATCAGCTGCCAGTTCAGTGAGGAATTCCTGAGTATCCTCAGCGACAGAGAAGAGTACAGAGCTCGCCCAATCGCCCTCACGCCCTACAGGTACCCCTGAGATTTCGCCTTCAAGAATTCCAGCAATACCATCCCGAACACAGGTCAGCACAACCCTTCGTGCGGAATCGGAGAGGGCGTGAGCGGAGACCTGCACGCATGGGTTTATATCCTCACGGCGAGCAACCAGAGAAAGCTTTACACCGACTGTCGGGATATCAGCGATATAGGGGACAATTGAGATCTGATTCTGGACATCATCCCCTGCAAGGGGTTTCCGATGAAGATTTAAAAGGTGGATTTTCCTATCAGACCAATCGGACGAGTCCTCATCGGATGCGACAAGAGTGAGTTCCGGTTCTGATTCTGTGTCGCGTTTCTTGATATAGAATTCCCCGTCATCATTGAAGTCGAATACCCAGTTCGGGCCACAGGACTGGAGATGCAGTTTTAACGCATCATAAGCCGTTTCAACATTTTCCTCTGAATAGTCGCAGATCGGAACGCGGACCTCAATTTTGTCATCCAGGTTCCAGAGGTTGTAATTCCCTTCGGTATTGTATTTTGGATAACCATCTGATTCCCTCACCGGGAAATTAGTTACAGGCGGGCCCGGCGCGCTGAACCCTAAAATCTTGGCATCGGTTCCATCTTGAGTTGACGCGGGAAGAATAACGAGCTGAGAGCATGCAAGCCATGTGTCGGATTCCGCAATCCTTTGACCTTGGCCTTCAATCCGAGCTCTACCTCCATTGCAATCCATTCTCCATAGGGTGCCATCGGCGCAGTTGACAAAGTAGACTGCTTGAAAGCCAGGGACAGCTGTAGATTTCATATATGGACGAAGGCCGACGAGGGGCGCTGAAGATGACGGGCCAAAATACTCTCCGGTCGAATCATCCATCATGGTGGAGGTTCGGAGATTAAACATAAACATTCGATATGTGCGGTTTTTGCGATTTAGTTTCACCCCGACGAGCCATGGGTCCCCCACATTCGGAATTCCAGTAGCGCTCGGAACGACGCACATGCTTAAGAAGGTTGGGAATTCCTGATCGGTATTAACCGGGGCAACGGAATGAAGTTGTACCGGAGTTTGTGCTCCGGATGAGAGATTGATTCTGAAGAGGCGGGTCTGGTGGGCATACTCCGGAAGCCATTGGAAGCCAATCGTGGCAATATACATATAATTCACTGTGCCGAGCTGTTGATCGGCGGCATCATAAACACAAGTTCCGGTAGGTTGCCGCTGATAGAACACTTCGCCGGAGACACCGCTAAAATTTAGGTCAAACCCGGAGGGGGGAATTGTTGGTGATGAGGTGAGATATCTGACATGTTGCCATTTTTGGAGGACATCATTCCATCTGAGCCATACGATCCACTTATGCAGATCCAACCAGTGACACGGTTCCGGATGTGAATTGAGATGATTCCAGGCTGCTCCAGGTTGGTTTAAACCGGTTCCGCAAAGACTCCATCCGGCATGATCTTTAATGAATACCGGTGATGATTGCGTAGAAACCGGCTCGTCGTAATCATCGTGGCCTCCTTTTTGCCGCAGGTTTGGCCAGATCCCCGATAGCCGGTCATAATAAGTCATGCCGGATCCAGGGTTCTCATAAATACCCATAATGGCCTGCGAGAAGGGAATTGTCAGCTGTTCGCCTCGAGGTCCACCCAGGGCATCATCATGATAGCCGATCCAATAAAAACCATTATACCCTTCCTCGGATTTTTGAACTGTGTCATTGCAAGTCCAGCAATAATCGTCTACATAATTGACCGAAGAAATGCCTGACTTCGCAATTCTCCAAATTTTAAGCTGGCGGTTATAAAATCCCCTCATATTATTCGGGTAAGAATTACCGATAGTCGCAACCCATACATAATTCCCATCCGGCTTGATGAACTTAATCGGATGGTGGGCATCCGTTCCGGTCCAAATCAGTGTGGATTGGTTCGTGCTTGGACATACGTGATAGAGCTTGGCAATGCCATTGGCATCCATTGTTGAATACCAGACTCGATCAGTGTTCGAATCATCTTCTTTGTTGCAGGTCGGTATATCGTTTTGATCTGTAATATAGTCCTTATTGAATGCATCGTATTGAGGCTGACGACCCCGTCGATTCATATAGGGTCCGATATATTCATCGTCTTCTTCACTCGTATATGGCTTCCCATCGATCAGCACCGTCGCCGGCGGCGATCCCTCCTCAAAGTGAATATCATCGATGCAGTAGCAAGAAATGCGCTTCATCGCATAGCCGACAGGCACATCCCGGAACCACCTGTCACCGTCTTTAAGGCTTTTGAGGCTGACGGACATGAAGAGCTTCTTCCATGGCTGCAACGTGACATAGGCATAAGGCCGTTTTATTTCAGGCTGACCATCAATGAAGAAATACCCGATGGTGCGTTCGGTCCCTGTATCATCCGTTTCAGGCACCCAGCGTAGGCGGACTCGAGCCCTATGAAATGATTGAAGGGTTCTGATGTTGTTGGATGAGTCGATCAATTGGACCGACTTAGTCCGGCAAAAGAATCCATCTTCATTTCGCAGTTTTAGAGTGATGGGTTGAGATCCGAAAACCCACACGTTCCGCTCTGAGACCCGTTCAATATCAGGATATTCAGCCAGACGGGCAACGCCGGGATCCTGTCTCAACGGAGGGTGCTTCGTCGCGTACAGCTTCGTGATCTCGCACCATCGCCAACCGCCATCTTCATAGACACCGATATCCACAGCGAGTCTATAAGAGATTCCACCGGCCGTGATGGCGGCTATTTGCTCATAGCTCGCCATTACCGCAACCTCTCAACAAAGTAGAAGGTGCCGTGAAATCTGGGAGGATCCGGAACCCATCCGAAGGTTTGTGGCTTCATCGGGAATGTCTTGCCAAGCATGGTGGCATACCATACCTGCTTGAAATATTCTCTCTCATGCGTAATGAGAAGAGGCCAGCAGCGGCCACCAAGATAGCCAGAGCCAGATGGCACTTTGTCGCTGTGAGTCGGAGAACCCTTATTGATTTGCCACAACAAGAGCATTCTTCTATAAAACTCGCCGTCTTGATCGTCGAAATGCCACGAGGCCGAAGCGCGCTGGATGCCCCCGGAGAGGTTATACTCAATCGGTTCCCCATCTATCGCGGAATCGAGGAAGGCTTCCTGATTGTAGCCGGCGTCAAAATCCTTGCTTCCAGGATACTCATCCAACTCATATGGATCAGTTGGCAGGAACTCATCTTTTCCGAATCCCAGACCAAAATTGTCCATGGCAAAGTAATTCGACCCCGCTCCTGATTGGCTACTAATGACACCACATAAGCGCAGAGATTTGGCAGCGATATTGAAGGCGCAGTTGGCAATCTCTACGCGATCAAATGTCCAGGACAGTGCATTATCGGCATATTTATAAATTCTTAATCCGATATCACTACCCGTTAAATAATCACCATTGTGATCATATTGCTGCAAAAACAAGTAGATATAGGCATTAGGATCGTTGCCGATGACGGCCCGATACTTCGTCGCGAAGATCAAATCTTCAGCGGTGCTGGGAGCGCTGCCCATCCACGGGATAAATCCGAAATCAGATGGTGGAGACCAAAAGCCATCCTCTGGAAACAGCGCGCCGTGAGTTGAGGAGCCCGGCCATCTAATTTGTTGAGATCTCCCGGTACCCGATGGATCTGCCGCCCAAAGGCCGGATATGGGAATTTCCCGGGAAGTATCGTAAGGATGCAATCCGTAAAACACATTGGTCATGTTTGCGCCGGCACTCCACCCTTTGCTCAATCCCTCGAAGGATGCATTTCCAGGGTAACTAAAGTTCGAGTCCGGGAACGGAATTCCTATATGTATTTTAGGTATAGAACCCATTATTCATAATCCCGATCTTTTCTTACGTCTCTCAGAACTGGCGCTATTTCTTTTCGTACAACTTTTCTGAATCCCTCCTCATCGTAGACATTGCCGTGGATATGGATCTCAAGCCGGCTCCCTTCCCCGCCGGCGCCGGCGCCGGCATACGCGGCATCTCTCATCCCAACCAGGCCACCAAACCCGGTCCCTTTGCCGATCATCGCCCCGAGGATTGGCCTGAACTGCTTAGCGGCGCGCACTGGAACAACAAACTCACCTCGAGTCAGCATTGCGGGAACCTGATCCGGGCCCGAAGGGCCGTCAACAAAACCTCCCGCGGCGAATTTCTGAGCCTTAGCCTTACGGAGAGCGGCATACATAATCGCGATAAAACCGGCGGCAATCCCGAGCCCAACAAATGGGATGCCGGCATGGGCCTTGAAGAAACCCGTGACAGCGTTCCAGATGTTGATAGCGCCCTGTTTGATGTCACTCGCCATCTCCTTTGCACCGATGGCGATCCGGGCCATGACGCCCTGGGTTTTAGCAGTTGTTTTAACCGTCTCTCCGGCTTGGGTTGCGGCTGCCTGAGTGGTTTCGGCAAAGATCCATTGGCTGGTCATTTTCCCGAGATGGCGCCACAGCGACGTGGACATGGATGACCAGATGGCTTCCCGCCGCTCCGTGCCGGTCATATCCATATCAATCATGGAATCCCAAGCTGTTTGATAGGTGCTGGTCATGGCCTCCGTCATGCCTTCGACAATGGTGATCGCCTCATCGGCGCTCGTCCTGAGACTGCCCAGATCCACCGGTACCGGCGGTCCCATTATTTCATCCGGCAACGTCATCTCGGGCGTCTCCGGTCCCATGATCCCAGCCGTGCTGGTGGTTTTAGTCGCTGCCAACGCGGCCCTTGTTTCCTTGACGATCCTCTCGAGGCGGGCCTGATGCTCGGCCTGCAACCGGTCCATCTCTGCCGCATGTTCGACCCCCAAGCCACTCCAGATCCCATCGACTTTTGTCTGGGTTGTCTCATACATGCCATCGAGTGCCGTGGCGAGACTGGATTTGAGGCCGTCGAGAATCTCTCCCCGTTTCCATGGCTCCATGATTAATCTCCCGATCGAAGAGAAGACTTCGACGACCAGGCCTCCGAAGGTCTTTATCGCTTCCCATGAATCCTTCAGAACAACCCATATGGTTTCACCAACCTTGGCAAAAACTTCCGCGATATATTTAATGTTTTCCCAGTATTTCTTGGTCTCCAGGATCAGGAATGAAAGGCCAACTCTCATGCCGGCCTGCAGCTTAATCCAAGCTGCACGCCAGCCTCCTAAATGTTTAACGACGAGCAAGATAGCGGCTATCAGAAGGTAAATAACAGTCACAACCCACATGAGTGGATTCATCCTTTGGACCATATTTAGGACTTTCCAAGCGGTCGCCACGATATAGATGGCGCCGGCGAGAATCCCAAGGACTTCGATAAAGAATGTGACTGTATTCCAGTGCCGCACCAGAAATCCGAAAACAGCTGAGATAACCTCGATGGCTGTTTGAACAGCTGATACGATCCGAGCCGTGTAATCCTGGATTTTCTGGTAATTGTCTTGTATCAGGTTGGTGGCCCAAACAATCGCCCGGTTCAGCGGCCCCTTCATCACGTCAAATATGCGTAACGCCATTTCCTGGAGGGCTGACAGAAGGATCTTCACCCGGCCCTGAGTGGTATCCATCTGTCTCTGATAAGCAGCGAAGGCCTGATCCGTACCGGTAACGCTTCTCTGGAGCTCCTCGAGAGCTCCGGATCCCTGCCTCATCAAGATCGCCAGGCCCGGCCCGGCTCGCCGGCCGAGCTCCTCGAGAGGAACCTGAGCTGAAACCCCAGCCTCCTCGAGGCGCCGAACCGCGCCGATAATCCCCTCTGTTGAGACATCCCAATCCTTGAGTACATCCCCTAAAGTTCCGGCCCCGGACTTGGCGACATCGGACAATTCAAGGAGGACGTTTTTGAGATAGGTTCCTGAAGTGCCGCCATCGAGGCCGGCATTCGCGAAGGCGCCGATCGTGGCGACAGTCGCTTCGAGACTCATCCCCATTGTGGCGGCGATGGGGCCACCCTGCTTCATTCCCTCAAAGAGCCGATCGAGGGTGAGGCGGGAATTCGCTATGCCGGCAGCGTAGGCATTAACAACCCTATTCGTATCTGAGGCTTGAAGCGCGAATTGTGATAGGGCTGAAGTGGTCGCCTCCGCGGCATAGCCCAGCTCGGATTGTGTCGCTCCCGCCAGGCGCATTACGCCCGGGAGCGCCTGTATCACCTGTTTGGTCTTCAGACCGGCTGAGACAAGGGCATATTGCGCCTCGGCTGCCTCCCTGGCCGCAAAGGCTGTGGTTGCCCCCATATCACGAGCAGACCGCTCGAGGGCCTGCATTTCGACCTGTGAGGCATTGGCCACGGACCCCACATTCGCCATGGACTGTTCAAAGCTGGCGCCGATCCCGGCTGCCGCGATCGCAACGACAGCCATCCCGAGTGCAACGCGCTTCATCTGCTGATTCATGTTACGCCGGAAGCGCTGCATATCAGCCTGGGCGCGTTTCAGGTTGCGCTCGAATTGCTTCCCATGAAGCCTGAGGAAGATTTTTATTTCGCGATCTGACATTTTAAACCTGAGTCCATGGTTTTAGGTGCTTCTCAAGGTTCCTTTTGTGTCTGGCGACCGTCTCTTTCCTTTCCTTCCATGCGCTTGTTTCCTCTTCCACGATATCCAGCATGTGCATGGTCCGCTCATCTTGATCGAGCACCCCGCCGTTTTCTGGCAGAGTGCCCTTCCAAGTAGTCATTCGCCGCCAAAGTTTCATATAGATGGAAACCCATGGCGCTATTTCTGGTTGATCACCATGTAAGGCCGGGCAGGTGTGGCAGTACGTTTCGGGGCGTTGACACGTCTCGCAATCGAGTATCTCCCCTCCGCCGTCTTGAGTTTCCAAGACGAAACGCACTGCCTGTCTTATTCCTCCTCATCGTCCTCATCGTATTCGTTGATTTTGGTGATGTGGTCGGCGATGGCGGTGATGATCCAAGACTCAAAACGATCGTACAGATCGTATGTGAGTTTGCTTTCCGTGTTCCCGGAGGAGTCCCGCACTCCTTTGATCCAGACATTGGATCGGACAGCCTTTTCCCGCATGACTTTTCCGGGTTGGTACTTCTGTTTCCCCTTGCGTCCGCCGGTGACCATCATGTCGGATATAACGCGTTCGTCTTTGCCGTTCATCGGCCGGAAGGCGAGTTGCATCTCGCCGGCGGGAGGTGCATCCCCATCCGATTCATACTTCGACATATCCTCATTGAATTGAAGCTTGAGGACATTAATTCTCGGTTCATCGCTAACGATGTAGTCAAGCGGTTTCGTGGGAGCCGAATGGGCTCCAGGAATTTCCTCATCCATGCTTCACTTTTCCTTTCTGTTGTCCTACTTTTCAAAAGCGATCGGAACCGGGTTAAATCCAGTACGCGCCCACAGTCCCGTCAATGATGGTGAACCCGACGATGGGCGAGGCGGATTCATATCGAAACGCCTTGCACTGAAGGGTCCCCATGATGGTTTCAGCCCCAGTCCCGATGGCTTCGCCGAACTTCCCGACGACCTGACCGAATACTTTGGTCATGATCGCGGAGCTCGTTCCGGTAACTGCTTTCCATGTGACGGAGATGACCTGCTTGGCCTTAAAAGCTTCCCATTGCGCCTTTGCATGCGTTCCGCAGAACTCCTTCGTGATCTCGAAGGTGATCCCACGACCCGCTTCATTCATGCGAGTGGGCTGCTCGCTTTCCAGGCCATATCCTGAAGGTGTCTGCTCCCTAGTGCCGGCAATCTTGAAACCGAGCACTTCGGGATCTGAAGTGGCAGGATCCGCACCATCGACTCCATACTTGAAATAGCCGCCCAGAGCTGTTGTTAGGCAAGCCCAGGACAGCGGAGCATTGTTAGCGCCGTATGTCATTGAAGGGGAGAGAGCGGCGCCAAGCTCTGTATTACAGGCCATGCCCGATAATCCCATTTTGAAAAAAGCGTTCCGTTGGAACTCGATGCTCCATTCGCTGATCTTGGCGCCGAACGCCCGCTGTGTCGGGGTGGAGGTTCCAAGGTCTTGTACCTTATCGACAAGCGCATTGATGTATTGGGAGCTGTTGGCTGCCTCGATGTCATGATGATCGGTATCCCAGGTATCACCGCCCAACGCGCAGGCCATCGCATATCCAAGGGTGTTGACGTTGGGTTCGATACCGTTGATATGCCAAGGGAGCTCGAAGCCGCCATGCTCGATGCGCGGTGTGTCGGGCGTGATGTTATTGATGGCTTCGTAGGTTTGGGGGTTCAATTCGATGTCAGCGTCATCGCAGACAAAGAATTTATAACCCGTCGCTGGTTTGTCCGCTGCGCTGGAGGCCCGAACAAAAGCGACCGCCCCTTCATGTTTTCCGTATCCCATACTTACGTCTCCTTCTTTTCCTTCGGGGTTTTCGCGGTCGAGGCCGCAGCGACCTTCTCCTTTGGCTCATCAGGCGGCTGGTTTACTGGGGGGATTCCTTTTACTTCCTTAAATGGCTCACCCTGGCGGACCAGCTGCTGAAACAACTCTTCCGACATGGGATAGACACCATTGGGTTTCACATCACAAAAACGATAAGATTTGGGTTCTGTCCCTGTATAAATCACCTGCATCGGATATCCTCCTCTAACCCGTCGCCACGATCGTCGTCGGGTCCACCGCATAAATAATGTAGGAGAGCCGAAAAATCATTCGGAGTAATCCTGTAGGACGCTCCGCCTCTCCCGAGGCGTCAAAATTTGAAGATGAGATGACGGCTCTTTGTACCAATCCGCCCAATGTTGGATCAGTAGATATCTTTGTTTCAACTTCAGCTGCGATATCATCACACCGATCATCCACGGCAACACCAGTCACGGGCCTGGCCCGAACCTCCACCACGACAAGCAATTCATGTTCTGTTCTGTAGTTGACAGTTGTTTTGTCATGGTCGGTTTCGTCGTCTTTTGTCCAAATATTCAGATTAGGGAGCTTGGCTTTGTTGCTGTTATAGACTTTTGATACGTAGACATTATTTCCGGTATAGGTCAGACCCGTGAGCAAGCTCTTGAATTTCGCGCGGATTTGTTGTCTAGCGTGCGGCATTATTAAGCCTCCACTCCAGCTCATGCGGAAATGTAATCATGACCCGTTCCGAAGCACGGTCAGCCCACTTCAATATTAATTTTTCAGCGACTGGTTGAATTTTGATCGACATATACTGTATCTTGTAGTTCTTCTTTGTGAAACGGCGAAACACCTTCTCAGGAGCGACGCCGCGGAAGCCTTGTCTCAGGGGTCTTCTGATAAATGCATGCGGCCATGAATGTTGGTAAGCCGAGACGCCTGTTTTTGTTTGGCGGGCCCCTTTTAGTTTTCTTGCGGATATGGGCCGTGTAAAACAACCCATTGTGGTAAACAACATTCCTCTTCGCGCTCTCCAAACTTTAAACCTTTTGGATACCAATAGTTGGGGGCTGACCTTGGCGAGAATAGCAATCTCGCGGATTACCCGCGTTCTCGCCCATCGAGTGGCTTTGTTCAATGAGCTGACAGCGGCCATCTCATAGACCTTTTCGCCGGCAGCGATCAGCCTCATGGCTTCGCCCATTTCAACATAAGATTCACGAAATGATGAGGGTCCTGGCATTTCTAGGTCTCCGTATACTTGATCCTCAGATAAGGACGCTTTTCGCCGGTTGCATAGAACTCGACCGGGCCGCCCTCTTCTGAATTGTGAAAGATGATTGATTTCCTAGTGGCGTCCTCCGGCTTCAAGAGATTGAGGAATGTTATCAATGCGGCGCCTGATAGAATGATTGACCTCCCGGCCGGTAATCCATTACCTGATCCAATTGGATTTCCAAAGTCGTAATCTCTTGCACCGTTAAGACATCCCCATGTGTCCCATTGGTACGGCGGGATAAGCGGTCCGGGGCCTTCGTATTTGTATACCTTCCAGGAGGAACCGGGCGTCGGGGTTCCGTTCGGGAGGATCGGCAGCGGTTCGCCCATTGCTTCCGCGTCTTTTAGAACGGGATAGGCAATCCACGCTGGAGCGGTCCCATAGGCCGTGCCCTTTGCGGTCACCCATATTTCAGCCTCGGAGATAACGGCATCGGCTGGGATCTGGTTCCCGTCGCCGAATATTCGGTAGATCGTCAGGATAGCATGGGCATCATAGCCTTCCTCTTCGCCGGCGCCGCGAATCCTGGCTTCGTCTCCAACCCTTCCCTGGTATCCTGGAGGATCGTATTCCCAGTTGGGTTGCACGATATATTCTTGATCGAGGAACCCGGCCGAAACGACAGCGGGGCCGGATATGGAGACCATCTTCGTGTTAGGGGTTGCATTCTCTTCCAACTGGAGAAGCGTTTGGCCAGTTCCATCGGGTTCAATGCCTATGACAAAGAAACCCAACCCTTTAACCGTTGCGGAATCTCCATGAAGAATGAGGCTTGGCAAATCCTCGCTTGGACATAACACTGAAGGCCGATAGCCCTCGGTTTTGAGTGCTGACACGCTGGTTTTCCTGGCGATTCCTGAGAGGGTTATTCCATTGATGATCACCGGGACGGCAAATCCATCACTCTCATTGTAAAATTGCCTAAGGTTCTCTTCCATTGGCATAACTACAGCTCTCCAATTGGCATTAACGACACCTCTTCCAGAATCAACAGCGTGAAGACCTCAGATTCAGTCGGTTGCATCCCGACAATTGTATAATCCTTAGACTTCACATTGACGGCCGTCCCATGATCGGTTCCGGAGGGGATAGCATTAGTTGCGACAAAGAGAGTCGGATGTCTCCCCTCGGTTTCCTCCACTTCAACGAATTGTTCCTTGAATATGCCGGTAACAGGCTCCCCGGCGATCGTTCCAGCTTCTGCGAACTCATCAGTCCGCAGAAATTCCGAAGGATCTTCTACAAAGGCCATGTCAGATCCTTACTGATTCTTCCTCGAGCGACCAAAATTACAGCGCCTGCCACCAGACGTTTGCTCCGATTCGTCTTTCTTTGCGGTCTCCGATGGATCCTCGGTGGGAGTGATGTCAGGCGGGTCCCCATCGTCCCCATCGTCTCCATCCTCGTCATCATCCTCCAAGGTATCCTCCGGAGAGGCTCCATCTTCGGAATCCTCGTCTTCGCCATCCTCCGTCGAAGCGAAGACGCCGTCCGAATCCACACCTTCGGTTTTCTCCGTCGTCTTCCCATCCGGGTCCTTGGTTTCATCCCCATCCGGATCTGTTGACAGCTCCCCGCCCTTGAGATCATCTTCGGGGATCTCTTCAGCGGGAACGGGTTTCAGGGGCGGAAGGATTCGCCCCTTGTTTGCATTCTGAATTTCAAGCGCCACATGCTCAGGGACGAGGATGATATCTCCTGGAGAAACATCCCCCTCATCAGCCACCCGAGTATGCCGCGTTATCTCGACCTGTCTTTTCATCATCAGTCACCTCAAAAAATGTTAAAGGTCAGTGGTTTCGGGGCGGACTGATTACGAGACCGGCGCCGTGGCCGGGTGTCCCCGAAGAACCGTCACACCGGAAACGAGACCCGTTGAGGGGCTCCCTGTGATGGTTTGGACCGCACGGATATACCGTTTGTCCCCGACGTACCCGACCTTGTAGATCTGGTCATCGTTGGCGTCGGATGTGACCGTGGGCGCCGTTCCCTGGAGGTAGGCGGAGTTCACAGCCGTGTAGGTGCTGTCGTCATCGCTTTCCTCGATCGAAAAGGTGTGGGTTCCGTCCGTCCAGTTCCCGATGTGGAAGACCACCAGAGCGCTATCGAATCCTCTGATATCCACGCCCGTTCCATTGGCCGAGGCTGCCAGAAGCGCCGGCGCCAATGATTCGGCCGGTGACAGATTGCTATACAAATCCCTTTTCATTCTTCAAATCTCCTCTGTTGAAACTTTGAATCTCCCGGGCGGGTTCAATCCGCCCGGGAGTAAGGGTTAACTTCTGACCACCTCCACCTACATCGTGGTGATGGCGTCGAGAATGACAGCCATCGACTGAGCGTGGCGGAGAATGAGATCCATATCGAAGTACGCCTCAATCCGGATAACACCGCCACCCGGGTTGAAGGGATTGACCAGAACATCCAGGACGCCCCAGGTGCCAACGACAACATCCTTCCAGTTGCCGAAGAGGATGGCGCTCAGATCGGTCCCAGATCCCTTTGTTAGAGAGGAGGTGACCTGGTTGGTTGCATAGGCCGGATACGCTCCTATGCGCCCATCGGCTTTACTCCCCGGAAGCGGATCCTGCCAGACCTCCCGCCCGGTACCGGAAAACTTCTCCGTGGTCATCAACTTCGCCATAACCTGAGGGTTCGTGACATAGTTGAGGCTTCCGCGAAGAGCGTTATCGACGGCAATTTCTTTGATCAGGCTGACAACCTTCGGCCAGGTGGGAGCTCCACCGTTGGTGTCGATCGGGACGAGACCGATGCCCGTTGTGTTGAGGATTCCGAGCGGCTGTACGCCGCCGGTCCCTTGGAAGCAGGCGAGATCCGCCGTCGCGGCCATGCGGTCCGTGAGGTCGTCACGAACAAAGAGCTCCGCGCCCAGCGAGGTCTGCATGATGAACGTCCGCTTGAGATCGGTCCGAGCGACGACGGACTTGGGTCTCATGGCCAGCTGGCCAAAGGCCTGATCGCTTTCGGTGGGTGCTGTCTGCTCGCCAACCCAATAGCAGGTGGCGCCGCCGGTCTGTTTGGGGATAGCAACATCCCCAACCAAACCCGGCAGAAGCCGCGCGAGTTGGAAGACAACGGTCTTATTGCTGAGGAGCTCAATGAACTCCCCGGTCAGGAGCTGTGTTGCGACCGTATAACCTCCACCAGGGTCCGATCCAACGGACAGGTCACGCTGTTGGGGTGAGCGCGACCAGCGATTGAGGATGTCCATGGGCACGAAGAAGCTTTTTGCTGATCGGCCGGCGACCTTAGCCGCGGCCTCGCTTACCTCGAACTCGAAGGCGGCTTCATCCTGCAGTTTCTTGCTTTGCGGTTCGGCGCACGCCCGGATGGCCTTCATCATCCGGTAGGTGTCGATTTCCTTATCCGACATCCCGATGGTGGGAGGGGTATTAACCTCCCTGATCGGACTGTCCTCCCGCTTACTGACCTCGACTCTTGCGGCTTCGCAAAAGTCGTCGACGCTCTTCCCATTGTTGATGAAGGTCCGAGCCAGGTCCGGCAGCTTGAACATTTCACCAAAGGTCAGGATCTGGCGGGCCCTCTTCTGCTCAGAGGACCGCGCCGCGCTTTCGATCTCCTCCCGGGCCCGGACGGAGATCTCCGGATGTCTGTTCTCAGGAGGGTCTTGTACGCTCCTGGCCTCTTCTTCTTGTCCCACTTCTGGTTTGGTCATATCGCTATCCTCTCTAATTGTGAAAGTAAACGACTTGTCGGCCTCTCGACCGGTTTCGGCATTTATATCCGCTGGGATTGAGGCAAGGGAAAGTTCATAGGGTTCCCAATCGATGACCCTATAGGTACCGAGGGCCCCGTCTTTTCCTTTGCGCTCAAGAATTGCGTCATGCAATCGGTAATAAATGCTCCAAAATTTTCGAACATCATTGACAACATCATCGAATGCCTCTTTGGCTTTAACGCTATTGCCGAAACGCGCACGGGCCCGACCCTTCTTGTCTGCATCGATCGATGCTCTATCGACGACACCGACATGTTCCGTAACCATGTGATTGACAAGAACGGCGCAGCCTTTTTTCATTCGTTCCATCCGAACGGATTTCGGATTGTGATCAAGAATCTCAATCCCCCACCAGCGATCCACCGGCGTCTCGGTACTGAACACCAGTTCCACAGTCCGATTTTCAATGTCGATCGAATCGCGGTCGATTTCGGCGGTGCGGAAAAATAGACCTTTTTGCTCTACTTTCCTATTCGTCATCTTTGTCATCTGTTTCGTCGTCATCGTCTTTGTCCTCTTTTTGGTTTCCCGAGGCTTTTGGCTTTTTGGCGGGCGTTATTCCGAGTTCCTTCATTCGATTGAGTTCCCAGGCTCTCTCCCGGAAGACCTCATCGGGGTCGTTGCCTTCTTCGCGAATCACCGCGCTCGCCGTTTTAACGTTTTCATTAATCGCCTTTTCATTGGCTTCCATCTCTTTTTTGGGATCCACCCATTTCCAGCCCCGCGGCATCCAGACAACTTCCCGGTATTTCATTTCGCGTTCTGGGCTCAAAGGAGCCCCGGCGGCCCATAGTTTTCTATTCAACAAAGCCATCTGGAGCCAATTGCGATAAACCCGTTGGTGGAAATATTCGATCATCCATTGCTGGAGGGCTTGCCAGACACTGCGTTCCTCAAGGAGGCCGGCTCTTATGGAGGAGAAGTTCACATCTTTGAGATTCCCGCTCAAAGATGTATAAGAAACCCCGAGGCCGGCAGCTATGCGGCGAAGTTGAGCTGCTTCGAAACCGTCATATTCACCATTGGGATATTCTGGATCCCATTTTTCTACTTTCTCGCCGGGATTGAGATGGCGGAAAACACCCGGCTCAACTTCTATGACGGTATTTCCAAGCCCATCTTCACCGTCGCCTTTGTGCTGTCCATGCTCGGATGTGATAAACCCCATCTGTGAGGCGCCGAATCTGGCATTGACCAAGGCTGCATCGTCATATCCATCCAGCATTTTCATGTGAAAAATTGATGTGGCATTCCAAGGAAGCCCGCGCTTCTGCCCGACACGCTCCACGATAAAGAGATGGATGATTTTCTCGGCGGAAATAGGACGATACTTTCGGCTCGAATATGAATAGGAATAGTCCGATGATTTTGCGTCGATGAGATGGTAGGCGACGGGGCGGCCTAATTGAGTAAACTCAATCCCCATCCGAATGTAATTCCCGTTCGGTAGGTCTTCCCGATCATAGTTCACGTCAAGTAATTCAGGATCGAGATGCTGAAGAGCATATCCATAAGGTCCAGCGTTGGCGCCGCGATGCTCAATCATCAGGGCCTCACCGTCTTCCACGACGGTGTTAATGACAAGATTCTGTTGTACTTTCCAGGAGAGTGTCCCGGTCACATCGCAATATCCAGGCTCCCCCCATTTTCTAAAGCCATCCTCAATCGCATCATTGGCATCAATGTCCGGCGTTTTATTATTCCATTTCGCTCTGGCCTGCAGACCGATCCCTTGCGGCCCAATGATATTCGATCGCGCCAAGCTCTTGAATTTCTTTTGATAATCGTTTTTATCACCGGCATCCCGTGATCGTGCGCGAAGGGTCCGCAGGCTCATTCTCACGACTTCATCGATGGTTAAGGGGCGCGTCGTCCAACCTGTAGCCAGGCGATCCGTTTTCGCGCCATCGTACAACCGCATCGCGCCGGCGCCGCCTCGAGGGCGGCGCTCACTTGAATTTTGCGGGGGCGCGCCGGGCCTGGAGACGGACAGGGTTCTGTTGGAGTACCCGATATTAAAGCCCAGGGCTTTCATTCAACGAACCTCACAAGAAATCTTCCAGAATGCCCAAGGCCCTTGGTGGTTCGTTCCGATTGCAGAAGGGAGTTGTATTCAGCACGATATAGATCCCGCCAGCGAAGCAAATCTTCTGGTGGGATCCTGTCTAGTGATCGCCCTTCGATGCTGTAACCCAGCTGATCGACGCTGGCTTTTCCGAGGATGGTTGCTTCGAGGGCATCCAGAACTTTCTTGACGTGCTCCAGATCATCGAGGCCTTCGGTGGCTAGGGCGTAGTCTGGTTTAGCCTCTATTCTACCGGTGCGAAGGGTATATCGCTCAGACCTCTTCGAGGCACAGGCTTTCCATCGATACAATCCAGCCGTGAACGCCCCGCTTGCGGTAACATCAAGAGTGATTAAATGGTAGCCGTCACCATTGTCTGATCCAGCGATGGATTGTTGATCGCCGTCTTTAACAAAATAGTATGTCAGGGTCCATCCATCGGATGGAAGATAATCTGATAAAAGGATTTTAAATTGTACAGTGTCACCGATTGTGAACTCATCCGGCTCGACTGTTTTGATATCGGCTGGCATACTCGCCTCCTCGCAGGGACCGTAAGGCCCTACGAAAAGACGACAAGACGATTAGAGCAGATGTCCCGCTATGTCCCGGAATGTCCCGCTATATCCCGGAATGTCCCGATTGTTTACATGTTCCGCCAAGAATTTAGCCAGTTTTGACGCCGGCGGGGTCGGATTTGGGGTTCAGTGAAACTCCCAGCAGGTTTTTTCAGGCTCTCTTTTTTCCTTTCCATGCGCGCCAATATCGGGGCCCAATCGGGATCGAGCACATAAAGGGCACCGAGTGAGAGCACGGAACAATCCCACGCTTCATTTCGAGTGCGGGTTTTCACCCAGACACGTTTCTGGAAACCTCGATTGTACTGGGTGGTGAGTTTTTCAGAGGCAAGTTGCCTAAAATATTCTTCGTTAAATTGTTTCAGCAAGGGGAAATGCCAATAGGCGGGGCCATGCTCTTTGAGCTCCAGCCGTGATTTCAATAAGAGTTTAGCTTCATCCACGCCAACAATCACCAGCTCCACCGGCCGGCGGTTTTTACCTGTGCGCTTCTTCAGCGGGGAGGTAACGATCGGCCGGCCTTCACCAGCTTTCCCAATCGCCGCGAAGATAGTGCGATACTGTTTCCCTTTGCAGAAATCATAGACAGCCTGAGTCCTATGGCCCAGGGCATCTATTAAGGCGGCGGAGATCCGCATGGGGAATCCATTCTCACTTGTGTAGGTTCGGGATAGGGCATCATCCAGAGCATCCTTCGTGTCTCGATCCGATGGATCTCCCCAGATGATCCTGTAGTCGATGGTCCACCGCTCTTCACCAACCCCAAACCCGTCAACCTGCATTTCGAAGCGATTGTCATGGGTATCGACGCCGGCAGTCAGGAGCAGGGCGCCGGCGGGAACCTCGGCTCGGTATTTCTCTCTGCGGGCGAATAGGGTTTTGTTATCGACCGTCTCGCCGGAATCTTCCCATGTTTCACCGAGGCGAGTATTGGTCCAGACCTTCATCCGTTCTCGATCCCGCTTCTTGGCGGCTGAGCGGTGCTCGATGATGATTTTCTCCCATTTGAGCCAGGGGCTATAGAGACCATTGAGATGAAATCCAGCGCTGCGGGAGGATGGATTATCTTTCTCCCACCTCCCATTTCGAAGCATCCAGTGTTTCCTGGATTCCCGGATGCCTGTCTCACAATGCTCGCAGATGTACCGGATTTTCTTCGGGTGGCCGGCCGAATCTTTCCAGTATTTGATCTGGCACCATTTGAGGGTTTGGAAGGCGCCGCAATGCGGGCAGGGGACATGGAATCGTCTTTGATCGCTCTCATTGAACAGCTTTTCGATGCGCGAGAACCCCCTGATGGTTGGGGTCGATGTCCAGAGAAATTTCCGATTATGAAAGGCGTCAGCTCGGACCTTCATCACCCCGAGTGGATCTCCTTCATCGCCCACGGATTCCGGGAATCTATCGACCTCATCCCCGATAACGATGCGTTTTGGCCGGCTCGCCAGGGAGGATGGACTATTGGCGCCGGAGAGCGTGATCTGCCCGCAGGGGAATACTTTGCGAAGGAGCGTATTGCCTGAATCTCGAGATTTGACAGGGCCGAAGATGCGGCTGAGAACAGGTGTATCCCTGATCATTGGATCCAACCGATCCTTACTAAAATCCTCTGCCATGATGAGGGTTGGCAGGACGAGCATCATAGGGCTGGGGTCATTTTCTGCGAAGTACCCAATGGTGTTCAGGATCGCTTCGGTCTTCCCGAACTGAGCGCAGCCCATAACCACGACCTCTTCGATGTCTGGCTCCAGGATGGCATCCATGATGTCTTTGAGATATGGAGCCGCGGGGGTATGCCATTTCCCGGGGGAGGCGCTGCTTTCTGGGCTCAAGAATCGGAATTCATCGGCCCATTCACTGATAAGGATATCTGGAGGTGGGGCCAACCTTGTGGCCAGGCTCTCGACGAGCTCGAGGATGACCGGATCGTTAATCTGGGTAGGCTTTGTATTCTGAGATTTCTTCAAGGGCCTCACCGACTGCTTCCTTCAGCATCAACTCAATCTTGGCTGTGTTTTTGAGGCCCGTGAGCCGGAGGGATAATTTAGAGGGGATGGATAGCATCCTGGTCCGGAAGTTCATAAGCATTACGGATACAGCAAGTTCCACCTCCTCCGTGGAAACGGTTTCGCCTCTAATTTTCTGGATTTCGAGTTCTGTTTTCTCCGCTTGCGCGGCGGCGAGGCGAGCCCGTTCTCGCGAAAGATCCAATTCATGGGGTGTTTTCTCCCGCTCAATGAGCCATTCAACCACGGACCCAACATCAAAACTCCACTGGCGTCCATCTTTTTTAGCGGGGCAGCCGCGCCGGATCCACGTATCCACGGTACTTCTATTCACCTTGAAGACTTCAGCGACTTGTACTTTATTGAGGTCCATGATGTTGTTGCCCCCTAGGGGGTTTTAGAGCTAGCCAGATACGGCGCCGCAGCATGGCCCTTTCCACAGGCTTCAGGAAGGACCCCAACGAGTTACGCTGATAATTATTTAAGGTTTTCACGAATCTCCATCATTATCCCGCAATTTGATCCCCTGTTTTGATTCCCATTTCCTTGATGTTTCCAGATCCCCTACTCTTTTCCCATTCCACAAAGCTTCTCGACGGATAAAGGATGCGGCCGCCGACGCGGATCCAGGTGGGCCCTTTCCCTTCAGCTCTCCAATTGGTAAGCGTCTTCATCGATACCCGTCCCCGGAATCGCTCAACAACTTCCTCTGGCGTTAGGTACATCCCAGCTGACATCCTTGTCCTCCTTATCCTCTTCTGCTCTGAGGCCACTCCCTGATCTGCAGATACCCCGGCGTCAGCAGCCCCTGCCCCATCTTCTTGAAGAAGAATGGTATGGCAACGGCAATGCATTGATTGCAAATATCATGCGCCCAGTCTGGGTGCATCGGGCGTGCACCGGGACCTGTCTCGCCGCCGGCGATGACCCAATCCAGGCCTTGTCCTCCCTCGCCATGAAGCCCTCTTACAACAGCGTGGTGGGGCGGAACTCCATTCGGCGCGAGGAAGAACCGACGCAGGTCCATAGTCCCAAGCAACGGCTCACAGCTCACAAACCGAATAGCGGCAGGAGTATCCAGCAGGATCGGGATTCGTTCATCGGCAGCCTTCTGATTCTCCGCTGTAACCCCAAGCCAGAGATGCTTGAATGGCCCAGCATTGAATTGCTCGGCGGAGCAAAACTCGCGCATCCGTTCCGGGCGTTTGGTTAATATCTGATATGTATGATGCGATGCACGCGCCATTATTAGAAACACCTCAACAATAAATTCCCACGGGACATCCTCATGAAATAAATCGCCCATCGAACAGACGAAAACCATCCGCGGCTTTCTCCTATGCAGAGGTTCTTCCAGCCGCTCCGGATGAAGTGTCACCTTGAACGGCTCATCCCTCGGATACCCAAACCGGCCGGCAAGCCTCTTTGCCATCCGTTCCGCATAACAGTTCTTACAGCCCACGCTGATCTTTGTGCACCCCGTCACCGGGTTCCACGTCTCATTTGTCCACTCGATCTTTGTCATGGCTTCTCGCTTCCTCTTGGACCATATTTCGCGAGTCTGATCTTATCCCTAACAACAATCAGAGGCGGTACATTTCTCATATCAGCCAGGTCCAAAATACTCCGAATGTCCTTCTTGTTATCCTCGCCGATCTCTGCCGCCTCTTCGGCAACGGCTTTTATTGTCTGCTTTGAATGTCGCGTCACCATCGCCAGATCAATGATCTGTCTCTGTGTTATCGGTCCCATTAATCTCCACCTCTCGTCCTTCCGACTATGAAACTCTCGTCGAACCCATTCAGCATCGCTTTGAGCTCTTTCATACGAGAGTCCCGCTCCTGTTCCAATTCTGAAATCCGATTCTTTAGTGCACTCATAGGGTGATCTGGGCATTGTTCGATATGTTCCTTTAGGACATCTGCCATAGAAGCCGGAACATCTGTGTTTGGCCCATATCTATGCCCGCAATAAACGCAGTTAATGTACATTCCATTTTGAAGATCTGCAACCCAGTCCTTCAATCGTTTAATTTCAGCTTTGAGTTCAATTGCATAGGCGTCAAACCTGGCCCCAATGTATTCTTCGCGCCCGCATCCTACGCATCGAAAATTGAAACGTTCATCCATCCCCAGCCTCCTGTTTTGGAATCTCAACCCATGAATAACCACAGCTATTACATTCCCCTAAATTAACAAGGGGGCCATTCGGCCCATCTTCCGAAAGACGGACATTCTTGTACATGATCACACAGGTTGAAGCGCATCGGACACAGACAAGGGTCTCATCCATCTGGATATCGAATTTAGACATATCCTTCACAAGTGCAGAATATGGTATAGCAAGGGATCGGGCGATATAGGACAAGTGCTTTTTAATATCGTATGAAAAGTCATTATTCGGAAATCGTGGGTCAAATATCATATCATCACCAATCTTGCCTTAAGCGAAGGATCCTCTCAGCCGCTTCATCACCGGTGGCGCATTGTCCGGCTACAAAGGCGGCTGCTTCCAGGGCATAGATGATCAGTTGTTGTTCTGAATCGCGTGAAGCCCTAGAAGCCGCTCGTCTCTTCACATTCCACTCAGCGCGCAGCGCATCCACCCGATCTGAAGATGGCGGAGATGTCCCCTTCGGTCGTTGCCTGGGTTCTCCTGGTTGGAGATTGGTTCTGAATCTTACATCGCCCATGTCATGCCCCCTTTGGCTTTTGATGTTCCTTGGCCAACTCATCCATCCACTGCCTCAGCTCCCCCTGTGTCGCTGTCTTCCCAACCGGCACTGATCCGAGGTCATGGCGCCATCTCTCCCAAATCTCAGCGAAACAGAGAGCCCTAAATTTCGGGCCCCCTGATCCCCGCGCCAATTTTTGGCCGGTCGGACAATCACAGAAACAGATCGCCGATGCAGGCGGGCTGCCGTTTGAACTGAAAACCGGTATCTTCAGCATCCCACTTGGTTTTTCCGGAGGATCCCCGCACCGCCGGCAGGGCGCCGGCTTCCTGGACTTCCTGGAGTTCTCCCGGGCCTTTGAGATCAGGAACTCGATCTGATCCCGGCTCCCGAGAATGGAAGACAAGCGGGCAATGATCTTTCCCTTTCCATCCTGGCCTTCTGGGTTCTTTCCCTGGTGCCAAGACGAAAACCCCCAGCCCTCGAGAGCTTCAAACACTTCCTCCTTCGTGGAGTGCTTCAACGCCTCCCGGATGAGCGTCCTCCGCTTTGGCGTTAGTTTCGTTTCTGCAGGGTCCAGGCCTGTGGCTTTAACCCAATGCAAAAAAACACCCAGCTCCTCGAGCGATGTGGAATCCGACAGAATTTGATCTGGTTTTTTTCCGCAGTGCTGGTTTCTTTCGCTGCCTGGAGTTTTTTCTCCCGGGGCTGAATGATTTCCGCCTGGGGGTTTTTCTTTCTCCTGGCCCGGATGGTTTTCCTGGGAACGGGAGCATGTCGGTCCATCCGTTCGCGGAAGAGTGCAGGTCTCGCCGGCCCTCGGGATTTCTTTCCCCGGTGGTTCGCTCGGAGGCACCGGCTTCAAAATCACCGCGGCGGGCGGAGCGGTAATCTCCGCCTCCCCCTCACACTCCCCCTCCTGTTTCTTTTCCCTATTCTTATCCCTATCCCTATCCCTATCCTGTTCCGCCAACGTTCCCTGTAGCGTTCCAGGAACGTTCCTGGAACCTTCCGCCAACGTTCCATGTAACGTTCCGGGAACGTTCCCGAAACCTTCCGGCAACGTTATGGCTAACGTCTCCAAATACCGAGCTCTGAAGTCCTCACTGAACCGCTCTCCCTTTTTTGTCAGCATCGTATCCAATTTAGAGGCAATAAGTTGGATGGCGTACGTCTTCAGGTCGCAGTCCGGGATTTGATCAATGTACGGGAACCAACTCTTGACCTTGTTGGGGTTGTACGGCCGATTGCATTCCCGCTCGATCTCGTCGGGAAGGAAGATGACGCGATTCTCCCAATCAGCTATCGCCATTCCACTGTTTTGTAACTCTTCAAAGACGTTCATGAAACGTTCCCGGTAACGTTCCCCGAACGTTTCAAGCCAGTCCAGATCCTCGCAGATGGAAGCGATGCCAGCCGAGAAAAGTCCAGGCGTTGCCGATGAACACGGACCCGTCTGGAGATAGAGATACAGAGTTTGGGCATTGGGTTCCGGCTTTGATAACGCTCGGAAGTTTTTAGAACGCCATTGCCCCGATTCGATTTTCCGATGAATACCCATCACGCCCCCAGCATGTTTTGAAGATTGTGTGGCCGAAACCGCCTGTAAGGCCTCAGGAGACACGAACGGTGCCAAAGACGACCCATGGCACCTGATTGGGGATGAGATGCCGCGCCATCCCTGCGAGATCTCATGAAAGCCCCCTTGCTCTCCCCTGCCGTGCTTTGGATTTCCCGTTTCTGCGATTGACCTTTTCAACGTCCTTGAGATGACGCTCCCACCGCCCGGGGTAGCAGAGTCTCATCCTTTTGATGCACCGGCTCATCCGAGCTCGCCAATCCTCAATGGATGTGGTTAATATTTCCGCGTCGCAGCCGGCGCATCCCGGCAACCCGTCATTCGGCCCCTGGCATACGTCTCGATCCCTCACCCAGCACTTGGGTCGGGTATGAGCTGGGAATTTGAAAAGCCGCTTATCCATGGGCATCAGCACTCGCTGTCAACGTCAACTCCGGAAAGTCAGGGATGATGCGATGCGCCAACGGATGACCGGGCTCCCAAGCCCAGGTGATACAGGCGCCCACTCGATTGGCGTGGAACATGGCTTGCCTGAGAAGCGTTTCCCAATACTCCTGGGAAAAAACCTCCCGGCGCACCACCTCGAAGAAAGAGAGACTCAAGGGTGATTGTTTCACATCGTCAGGGGACAGCTTTGACAGCACCGGAGCGGCGAGATTTTCCCTATACCAACCGGGGCCGCCCCATTCCTCAGAATCCCACCATTGTTTCCACCGGCCGCCGGCGGCGCGCTGAGGAGGATTCTCAAACTTCACGAGATCCCATTGCGTCCGGAGCCAATTCTTATCGAGCATGTACTGGGAGCCGGCTTGGCATCCCATGAGAAGATCCCTGGAATCGCCGATCAGGCGGAGGGCCTTGGCGAATCGGCATGTATTGTTATGCCAATCAGAAGGGCTGAATTGCGAAGGATCGGCACCCTTCCACATCCATATGGGATTGGTATAGAGCGCCTCCAACATGTAACCATCGAAAAAACCCTTCCAGCGATCGGCGTGATCGGCAACCGCATCAATCAGGTAGTCGACATAGCTTTGATCTTCAAACCGCGCCAACCAATAATGCCCACCATACGACCGCCGGCCGGTGAACCACTCCGGGTGACTGGAGGCGGCTTTGAAGCTCAGCTGGTAATTTAGATCCCAGACCAGGTCGTTTGGATTGCGCCACTGAATGAATTCGAGTGGGATCAGGACATCGAAATTAATGATCTGAAGGCGGACCTGGTCAGGGTTGCGAGCCTTCATCTCCGCATAGTGATCCGGCCGAACGACGTTGCCGAGAACGAGATCGAATTTCGAGATGCGGTCCTTCTCCTCCTCCGTCGCGCGATCGTAGGGCACTCCGGATCCAATATAGACTGCCGTCTTCATTTCTTTCTCCTCGTGTTGAAAGTTATAAGGGGCGCCATCCCTGGCGTGATCACCATCCATGGAGCAGACATTTATGGATCTTTCCTTGCCATGGCCACCTTTGACTTGGCCTTTGGAAGAATGACCGCTCCGAAGTTTTGTGCATCTCTCTGGGCAGCTGAGACAGCTTTCTGGACAAGCGTCTCAACCTCAGCCGCTTGAAACCAATCCGGGTGACTCAGGCCGTCCCTCTTTCGCCTGAGAACAGCCTCATAGACAATTTGAGATGGAGATTTCATCGGTCAAAAAGCCCCCAAAACACCATGCGGCGAATGACTCGCCAGATAAACCGCAGTTGTTCTTTAAAAGGCCATTGCCTGAATGGCCGAAGTTTCACATCTTCAATGTACAGACCGTCACATCCGATCTTGTCCATTTCCGTTGGAGAACTGCTCCAACTGACCTCACCAATCCTTATATCAAAACGCCCTTTGTGTTCCATTCCTCAGCATCCTCTCCAAACGAAATACCCGACGATCCAACCCGGCCAGAATGTCAGGGCATCCAACAGTGAGGCCTTCCAAACTGTCGGGGTCTTCAGCTGACAGATGATCCTTTCCCTGTATCCCATCCGGGTCGCGGCCGAATAAGCTGCCAATCCAAGCAGGCCTTGTCTGGATTGGCGATGAGACCAGGCGGTGGTGACAATCTCCATCACCACTTCCCAGGCAATCCCGAAACCGATGGTCATCAAAATGCCAACCAAAACGGAAGATCCGCATCTCACATGAACAGCAGAATAGATTCCAAAACCCCACGCGAAGTGCGCGGAGACGCTCTCCTTTTTGTCGATGACGTATTGGAGTAATCTCTTAAACATCTGGTTTCTCCTGTTGTGAGAGGCGGCGATAGAGCTCTTCGATGTGCGCCTGAATGAGATCTCTCAACTCGTCCATATCTCCTGAATGGATGTCCTTCTTCGACAGGATGAGCTTCGCCATGTGAGCCACAACGTCACCGGTTATGGATATGGCAACTTCCCGGCAGATCTCGAGTTGGGGTTCCTGAAGCTCTTTTGGAGTCATTCTGCCCAGCCTTCCTCGTCAAAAGTCACCCAATGGCGAATTGAGAACAGCCCACAAAACGTGTGGTGAGTAATGGGTTCCCAATCCGTGCCGCAATTTGAGGTTTGACATAGACAGCTCTTGCGGATTGCGAGCCCTTGAGAATCATCCCACCCTGCGGGACGAGCAACTTTCCCCGCAGACATGTCCTTGAGAGCATCAAAGAATTGTGCTCTTATCACGAACCGCTTCTTCTCGTCCTGTTTCAGCGCCCGACACAGTTCTCTATTCTGGATCTTGTAATACATGTACTCGGGCATCTCGCGCATGTGCTGGATGAGATCGGCCGTCAGATCAAAGCCTCTGTTTATGGTGAGCAAGACTCCCTGCCAGGGTGTTATACATTCCATAACCGGCGCCGGAACCTTCAGCTCCTCGGATTTCCCGGGTTCTATATCCATTCTCCACCTCCCTATGAACTTGTTGACGACACGTATTCAAATTCGATCCTGTTGACGACGGTATGAAATTCACACCTGTGGCTGGCTTTGAACATCCTCATGAATTCAACAGGTGTTAATTTTGGGAAGCCTTCCTTAATACACTCAAGATCTGTGACGCGGAAGAGGGGTTCCTTGCGGACGGAAATAATTCTGAGCTGGCAGATGTGTTTAACCTTTTCGCCTTTCTTGAGGCCCATGCCCTTTTCAACGGCACATACAACATCTCCAGGCTTCAACTTCCACCAACCCAGCCGGCGTGTGACGGTCTTCGTCTGATTCCGGACCTGGTTGGTGGTTATGGAAAAGCTCATGTTTCTAGGCATTAACAGACTCCTAGCCTCAATCCTCGGAATCCTCGACCAAACCCGCATTTGTCCAGGTTGTCATTCCGTTTCCCTCTGGGAGTTCGGCCTTGTGCTTGCCGGCGTGCCCTTTCCTTCGATTGCAGCGGATCAGCGTCGAGCTCTGATCCATGTCGACGAGAACAGCGCCGCAGACATCCTCGGCCACAGTGGGCAGATCGCGTTCAAAGCTGCCGGTCTGCATTGCCTGCTTCAGACGATCCAGAGCGCTTTCCTCCTCGGCCCACGACACTGGCGACATTTGGACGACCGAATAGAGGAATGGCTGGCCTCCGAGTTGTCCTGATTCTGCATTCTCGAGGAAGCCTTTGAGATTCGAGACATGCACCTGCAGGTTTTCGAGAGTCTCGAATGTTAAAACGAAGCCGGAACTTCTTGAGATCACGATCATTGTGAAGCCCTCCTATTTGGCCATTCCCGCGCTCTTCTTTCATTCTATCCTCCTCGTAAGGGACGGGCTGGCAGGACTCGAACCTGCAATACTGTCCGGGTGCTTGCTCGCCTTTGTCATGGTCACTTGCGTCCCATGATGTACGAGGGCTCGCCGCGCCTATGCCATTTGGCCACAGCCCATCCTCCAGATACCGTCCCTACTGTTCACAATCCGAGCACCCATGCCACGGCATCTGAAATGGCGTGCGCAAACCATATCCCGGCAACACAAGTCAGCCACAGAAGCCCGGCGCCGGCGGCGAGCAATGCCGCGCAAGCCGCCCAGCGGCGAATTTGATAAAGATCCATATGACTCATCTCTTTAACCTGTGTGGGGCTCCGTCAGCGATACGAGGGCCAATCGGAGCCCCTTCTTGTTTTTTTGTCTCTTTGCCTCTCCGGCGCCGGCGATTAAGCCAGGATTGTCTCGTCGGGGAGCTCCGTATTCAGGTAGTCTCTGATGCCCTGGATCGCGTCCAGCTTCCATTGATCTCCATCAGTTGAGATGAGCGCACAGGAAATACCGGGTCTTACTCGCAAGACGAAATCAGAGGCCGGCTGATCAATCTCTCTAAAAGTCCGGTAGGGCTTAAGATTGAATGGATTCTTGATTTCTGCGGTCCTAACCAGCGCCGCTCCAGCCTTCACCGTGACTTGCTGGCTGAATCCATCATCATTCGAGGTCCGGATCGCTTCGTCTTTGATGTTGCTGACGAGCTTTAGCAATTCATCGCGGGCTGGAGTTCGCAGAAAAGAACCCTGAAGCCAGATGATGAACTCCTCGACCGGGATAAAATTCCCGATCATGTCCTTTCCGGAATACAGGGCTGCACCAACAGACGCGAAGACTTGTCGATCGCGGAACGGCCCGGCCGGCGGAGTGATCACTTTGACATCTACAGGCGAAACAATCTGGATAACTCGGGTGGAATAAGAAGGGTGTTCCTTGTCCATCCCTGAGTTGATGTAATCAACCAACCCAGTCAGCGTGTGCAAACAGAGATTAGGGATTTGTGGATCTCTCACAGCACGGAGCTCGCAGGTTGCGTAGGACCGTCCATCAACCTCAATGACATCCTCTTTTTTGAGCTCGAGAATCTTTTCAATGGCTTCTGGAGTCAGCATCCTTACCTCCCTCAATTACGGTTGGAGAGTCAAAGGCGTCCATTTGTGCGGGATTGCGCATAAACGCCAACATTTTCCCGGCCTTCCGGCCCATGAAGATGGTTGCCGTGGCGGGCTGATAGACCGGGAGCTTGGGCCTGCATGAGATGAGAATTTCCGCCATCTCCCGGTCCTTGGATGGCTTGATGGATATCTCGAGCGTGATCTTACGGACGGCATCAGCCTTCGTATTGGGGTCATCGATGTTCGCCAATACATTGGCAAGTTCATAATCGAAGAGCTCGCCGGCGGCGCCGGCGGCGAGTGAAACCAAACTCATTTCCTTTGGGTTCGACATGGGTTCATCTCCTGTCTATTTGGGAACCAAGATTCTCGAGCCGCTCCGATGGGGTACGTAGATTGTTGAACGGCCGCTCCGAGCTCGAGAGGGTCCTGTGATACAAATCTTCTGGGTTGGGGCGTGATACTTCCGGCGCAACTTCAGGATGGATAGGCTCCTTGGTATTCGGCATCTCGGATTCCCGCAACGGATCCGTGTGTCGTCTTTGCGCCGGCTGATCCCAAACCACCCACATTCACAAGAAACCTGCTTGAACCATTTCATCGGATCCGCACCTCCAAGATCTGCTCGGGCTTGAAGACCCGCGGGAAGGCGATCCAGGTTTTTGTATAGCCCTCCCTGTGCCATAGTGGTGCAACGTCTTTGGGGTTTCGGCTCGAAAACTGCATCAAGCCACACTCCTCCGGGCCTGTGACTGACAGCCAGTAGATGAAATCTATGGATTCCGTATCGGTCTGAATGTATAGACGCGGGGCCCGGAACAGTCCGTCGGTTTGCCAGAGTTTGCACCTGAACCAAATTAATGTATCTTGGGATGCGACAATTTCTTGTTGGACATGCCCGCATACCCGCCTCTTTGCAGCCCGCAAAGCCGCGATGTCTTGCTCCAGATCGGCTCGGACGACATAGGGATATTCAGAGACGATCTCTATAACGACTCCATCATCGTTTGTGGCGGACCACTGACCTTGTGCCGCCGGTAGGGCGCAGAGGAGGATGTACGAGACGAGAAGAAACAAAATGAATAGAACTGCATCGCCTATGGATTTGCGCATGGCTAGTCCCATCCATTGCAGTCTGGATCCAGACCGCGTTGTTCAAACAATTCCAACATGAGACAAATGCGCAGGAGGCCAGGCACGTACTCCCAGCCGTGTGGAAGACTACTGCAATCGAGAGCGGCCACTGGCAGGACCGCCATAAAAAGCACCAACGCAATGAGCAGAACAGCGATAAGTTTCATAATTCCTCTCCTCTTTAATCACGGCTGGAGGCTAAAGCCCTCAGACCGCTTCCCTTCGGAGGCCTCCAGCCGTATCCCGGAGGGCGCCGCTCCTTCACTCCCGAACCATCCGAGATCCACACAACTTCACCGCTCGGCGCCCTCGGGGTTGGGTTGGGGACGGGTTGACGAAACCCGCCCCCGTGGATGAACCATGTCGCTTCACCCCGCATGGGGGCTTTCATAGGCACATGGGCAGGGCCCTCCTCTGAGGCTGAAACCGATAGAGGGAAAAGCTGTCATTGTTTCGGGCTCCTACTTCCTAGTGGGAGAGGGTTCGGCCGCGGCCGCGGTGGCAAGGTTGCCAGGCGAATAGCCCAGGCGCCGGAGGACTTCTTGACGTTCCTTCAGAAATTTATGCCGAGCTCTGGCGTCTTTGACGCAGCTGGCAGCCTTTAGATAGAGCTCGATGGTGTAGAGGCGGTTTCGGTGATGCTGAATGTCTTTACTTTGGGGATTGTAGACGGTGATACAGTCTGTCGAGTCCATGGTAGCCTCCTGTGAGGCCCCACGGATCGCTAACCTATTGATATTGCTGAAGGTATATAGTCTTCGTCCGTATCACATGCGGGCTCGTTGGGCTCATAACCCAAAGGTCGTAGGTTCGAATCCTGCCCCCGCTAAGCTCTTGAAAGAGGACCTCCCGGTGCCGTTTTGCGGCATCGGGAGTTTCTTTATCCCGTTCGGTCCGGGAGAATCGGCTCTCATTCTTCAGACCACGGGCCCGGGGCCCGCCAGCGGCTTCTGAACTCCCGACCCTCATGGAGCGCTTCGGCAACCGGCCCAAGGAAGTCTGAAAGGGCCTGGATCACTTCCTTCAGTTCGCTGGGTGCTTCCCATAGCAGATTCTTCCTTAGAAATCCTCGCCATTGCGCGGCTTTCGACAAATCCGCCGCAAACTCATCTGTCAGGGCCGCCGGTCGTAGAACGAAGTCCTGGCCCCGTCGAGCAAACGTCTCGCGGATGGCCGCCGCCAGGACACCACCGTCAAAGTCGAACCGGCGCGACAGCGACCAAACATCAAAGAAATCCCTCATTCGGCTGTTGAGAATCCCCCGGCGAACCATCGTGTGGAACTTCTCGGCGATCACACTCTCCCTCGTGTACGCGCGAACCCGGGGAGCCGGCAGATCGAGCAGCGTTGGATAAACGACCATCACCGGAGCCGGCACGACAGCGTCGCCGAAGCCCACGTCGATCTGCATTGACACTCGAGCCGTACCGAGATTTCCCCGAAAGCGGACGCGCACTCCTTCGTACTCGGCCTCCTCTGCGATTCGGGCCCCCATCACGGTGTCTGTGTTGAACTCCAGGCCATCCGGCTCAACCTCCTGACGGCACACTTCTTTGACGATCGTCACGATTCGATCCACATCGTTGGCCACATTGCCCAGGAGGTCGATGTCGCTGGTAGGGCGCGTGAGCGAGATTTCCCACGTCGCCAGCATGAGCGCTCCCTTCAAGACGAATCGCTCGCCATGCGGGGACACCGACAGCCGGAACAGGAATCTCTCCATGGCAAAGTACTGGAGCAGCTCATTGAACGGCCGGCCGGATTCCCTCGCCCTGTTCAGGAGGCGTTGTTGCACCGACGCGGCGATGTTCGTGACGTTCCGCGCCACTACAGAATCGCCTCCAGGTAGGGCCGGATCACCTTCTTCACGCGGCAGATCGAAGCGTAGTGCATGAGGTCATCCACCCCGATACTCCCCCGTTCGCGATAGGACCGGAGCGCCTCGACCACCGTGTCGAGGCCAATCCTGTTGCGGAACTTGAAGCAGTCGGCGAGCGTCTTCTCCGGGCTGTAGATGCGCACATCAACACCGTCGATCTCGTGAATCTCTACACCCTCGGTGAACGACTCGCCGGTGAACCGGTAGATTTTGAGGGGAGGATGCTCCAGCCGTGGCTCCTCGGATCCGCCCGCGAGCGCCACGTGTACCTCGTGGGGAATTTGAGTCGTCATCTCATGAAACGAGAGCGCGGATATGAGACAGATCACACCGCCCGGTATCCGGGTCGCGACGGTCACAAGGTCCGGGTTGCCTAGTGGCGGGCTGCTCGCGAGGCGATAAGCACCACGGCTCACCCTTTCCAGAAGCCCCGAGTCTCGCATAGCGTACAGCGTGCGCGGGTGGATGCCCGAGCGAAGAGCCTCCGCCGTACGGAGTACCCCCCCATGCTTCTTGAAGATCTCCGCAGCCTTGTCGAACCTGTCGGCTTGCATTAGGATACCTCGAGCCGGAGCGGATAAAAATACCTACAGAAATCAATATCCATAGGTAATTCTATCCACCCTAATCCCCCCGTCAAGGAGCAAAGACCGGACAACCGAGCAAGGACGCCCGCACAGGGCCCCACGTGGTTCGCGGACCCCAGCTCGACGCCGGTCTGGGTCACGGTCTACCGCGCCCACCCTGCAACCGCACGCCTCCTGCGACTGCATGTTTCTCAGAGATCGCCTGTGGGAGATAGCTTCTCTTCCGGCGGCCTGGGCAAACCCACCAGAGAGGGAGCGACCACCCTGAGGACGGCGAGGAGGATTGACATCTCGCGGAGACTCGGTATGCTCTCTTCCTGTGCTGGGAGTGACTTCAGATCACTCGGAAGAAAGGAGGCGTGGCGTGACAACGAGTCGGCGAGCTGCATGGGCCGGGCTGCGCCCCCGGGAGGACGACTGCTGAGATCGGGTTGATCCCCTTTGACCCGCAAGTCTGCCAGCTTCCCGTAACGGGAGGCTGTTTTCGTCTCCCCGACGCCCCCCCCCTGAAGGGTCGACGGTGAACCTTCGCCACTTCTCGATTTGCCAACTAGCAAGCCGCGAGTCGGCTTGTCATCAATCGCGGGTTCGTCATCCAGAAAGGAGGTGAAGCTTGGAGAATCGACAAGAACACGTTCAGGGCATGAATCGGAAACCACAGAGGAGAATGCTATGGAATTCGAACACCTCGTTTCTCAGATGGTCGACAACGCACAACGCATTCGGGCGCTCGCCGAGCCCGTCTCGATGGAACAGGCGCGCTGGAGACCCGATCCTGAATCCTGGTCGATCCTGGAGGTAGTGAACCACATGCATGACGTGGAGCATGCGGACTTCCGCACCTTCCTGGATCTTGCCCTCCATCGCCCCAACGAACGGCGCCCCCGGATCTCCCCGGAGGCCTGGGTGACTGAGCGCAGATACAACGAGCGCGATCTCACCGAATCCCTGCAGGGCTACTTGGCGGCGCGGGAGGAGTCAGTCGCTTGGCTACGGACCCTGGCCTCACCGGATTGGGAGGCGGTCTACCCGGCTCCCTGGGGACCCATCAAGTCTGGTGACGTCTTCGCCGCCTGGGTGGCGCATGATGTGCTGCACATGCGTCAGCTCGTGAAGCTTCATTGGGCATTCACGATCCGCGAGGTTGGTCCCTTCAGCACGGACTACGCCGGGGACTGGTAGTCGCAGGAGGACGGATGCAATGGGCGGGGCTAACGCCCCGCCTGATGCGTCGGCAGAAACACCCTGGGATCTCGCCGTCGACCGGATGACCATTCCCCACCTCAGTCCTCCGCTATCTCACCCCCACCGGCACCAACGCCTTCCCTCGCCTCTCAAACGCCACCCGGACCACATCCGGCTCACGCCCCAAACTCCTTTTTTGGACTTCGTAGAGGACCCCCGCTACATTCATAAAACTCCCGCTACCGTTCTCATGCGGCAGTGGGAGTTTTTTGGTCCGAGGCTCTAACCCTCTCCACTCACTCGCCCTCCCCAGGAAAGCCCCACCACTTCAATAACTGCAGAAGCGGATGTGGAGATCCTCCCTGAGATCGGTTCAATCAAGAGAGACGAACATTCTCTGTCTGCAATTCACTCTCAAAAACTAGCGCTTTATGCTTGTTTTTGCCATTGATTTGTAGCTTCTTTTGCACAGGTTTCTCGATTCACTTGCATAAGTTAGCGAAATGCGCTAGTTTTTGCTAGAAATTTGCCGATCCTGAATACAGGAGGGATAGCTAGAATGGCGACGAAACCTGCCATGTCGACCTGGGTGGAGCAGCTTCAATCAATTGGCTGCTACACCTTTACGCGCTCCCGGGCCGAATCTGAAACGGAACGCTCGTTCGTGGCCGCCCAGACGGCACTGCGGAGGTTGAAGGAGCGACGGAGAATCGTCTCCCCCAGGCGCGGATTCTACGTCATCGTTCCTCCAGAGTATCGAGCGACCGGTTCGCCACCAGCCAGCTGGTTCATCGACGAGCTTATGGGCCACCTCGACCAGCCCTACTACGTGGGGCTGCTCAGCGCCGCGGCGATCCATGGCGCGTCCCACCAGCAGCCCATGGTCTTTCAGGTCGTGACCAGCAAGCCTACGCGCGAGATGAGTGCCGGCAAGGTCACCATCCAGTTCTGCATGAACAGCAAAGTCGAGCAGATGCCGGTGACGGAAAGGCAGACCGAGACGGGCATGATGCGTGTCGCCACTCCCGAGACCACCGCGTTCGACCTCGTCCGCTACCAGGCCGGGGCCGGACAACTGAGCAATGCAGCAACGGTCCTTGCCGAGCTGGCAGAGCGAATCGACACCCAGGCCTTGGTCAGGATCGCGCACCTTGTGCGGCTTCCGGACGTCCAGCGCCTCGGGTACTTGCTTGATGCAGTCGGCGAAAGTGATCTCGCTGGTCCACTAGCGGGATGGCTCAAGGCACGAAAACCCCGCACGGTCCCGCTACGTTCCGGAGAGCCAGCGGAAGTCGCGATCAATGACCGGTGGCGCATTCTGCCCAATACCGAATTGGAGGTTGACGTTTGATTCCGCGCGCCAACATCACCGCCTGGCGTACTCACGCGCCCTGGCCATCCAACGAGCAGGTCGAACAAGACCTGGTACTATCGCGGGCTTTGGTGTCCATGTTCACGCGAGAGATCGTGTCCACCCAAGCCACCTTCCTTCGAAACATCCTTTCAGCCGGTGACGACCATGAGACTGAAGATCGAGATCAATACCCGGGAGCATTTTTCTGATCTGCCAGTTGATCTCAAGGTTGCCTGGCGAGCCATGGAAGGGGGCGGGATGATGCCGTTGCGCGCCCGGTCATTCCGCCTCTTGACCAGAGGGCGCTCCAGAGGCGCTTGGGCAGACAGACGGCCCCATCAACGGCACCCACGGGCGTCCCTTCGTCTAGGCGATATCTTCCGTCGTCAATACTGACTTCCCATCAGCGCCGGATTAGAACCATCTCCGCACTCACTTGCTCGAATCCCACCATTTCTGGCGATGCACGGCGGACCATGGGACGGCCATGCCCCGAGATCGCTTTTGCAGCGCCGTTCCTCCATAGACGACAAAACTCCGAACGGCACGCCTCAGGCTTGAGGACGCGACCCACGACGCGAAGGCCTCGATTCCGTCGAAGAAGTCTGCTGCCATCGTGGCGCCTGACTTGGTTTCCACGGCGAGGATCGTCCGGGCGAGTTCCACCAAAAGGTCGACCTCCAGTCCCTTCCGATCGCGGAAGAAGGAAAGATGGGGCTGCAGGCCTCGATGGACCCTGGATTTGACTATTTCCGAGACCGCCCACGTTTCAAAGATGGCGCCCCGCAGGGGATGGTCGCGGAGTTGCCGGGGCGTCTGGATGCCAAGCAGATGGCAGACGAGGCCAGAGTCAAGAAAATGCAGCTTGGGAGTCTTGATCAGGCGCTTCGAGACATTGGCATGAAATGGCGGCAGGCGCCAGATCACGTAGCCCGCCTCCAACACGGAGAGCCATGACCTTGCTGTTCCGTGGGTCACCCCGGCATCCGCGCCCAGCGAAGACAGATTCACCAACTGGCCTGCTCGACCTGCACAGAGCCGCAGAAAGGTCCGGAAGGCAATCAGGTTTCCGACATTCAGAACCGATCGGACATCCCTCTCCAAATACGTGGAGACATAGCTGGGATACCACTCCTGTGTATCGAGCCGACGATCGTAAACGGCCGGATAGCTGCCCCGCAGCAAGAGTTCATAGAGATCCTGTGGACTCTTGGGAAAACGCTCCACCTCATCCAAACCCAGGGGCAAGAGCTCAAGGAGCGCTGTTCTCCCCGCGAGCGATTGCCCTAGCGACTGCAGGAGCGCGAAGTTCGCCGACCCGGTCAGGATGAAACTTCCCCGAATCGGACGCTCATCCACCATGCTCTGTAAATAGGACAGCAATTCAGGAACGCGGTGGATTTCATCCAGCACCGCACCCTTGCGGCGCTCGGCAAGGAATCCGCGCGGGTCCTCGCGGGCGTAATCCTGCATGTCTGGCGCCTCGAGCGACACATACGGCTTCTCGGGAAAGACCTCCCGACAGAGCGTCGTCTTACCTGACTGACGCGGCCCGGTTATCGTGACGACAGGAAACTTCCGGGCCATGCGGCGTAATTGAGTCTCGAGGGTCCGGGTAATCATGAAAGGCATGCTATCTCGGTCGGGGCTGATTGTCAATTGCATTTCCAATTAGCCCCGCAGTACCCAATGGCAAGCAAGAAGCCCGGACACCCGCTTTCGCGTTTCTGGGGCAGGAGCAGCTGGGTGTGCTGTCGGCGTGACTGCCGGCGAACTCTCCCGAGGACCCGGTGGCCGGGGTGGGGGATTTTGGTCCTCGGTAGAGTGCGAGCCGGTGGCCACCCCGGCGGATTTTAAAACGTGCGCACAGCATCGAATCGTCCTCCGATCTACCCCCGCACGCCGGGAGATCTCCCTGCAGCTGACTCCGCAACTGACCAGCCTTTCTATAGTTATGCGTAAATGATTCTTCAAGATGTTCACTCCTCTCCCCCCTCCTACTGGTGAGGGGCTTAGGGTAACGGTCCGTCGCGACGCTGGCGATCAGATCCTGCTCAGGTCAAATCAGGCTGGGGGATTTTGGGGTGGCCACAGGTGGAGGAGTTTGGGTGGCTGCCGGGGGGCTGGCAAATTCCAGGAATTTGATCTCAAAAGCTCAAATTGATGGAAATCCTCGAAATTTCCCTTTTCTCCTGCGGATTCTTCTTTTCTTCTTTTCTTCTTTTCTTCTCTTCTTCTTTTCTTCTTTTCACCTTTTTTCCCCTCAGGAAAAGGCATCAGACACCGGGAAACATTGATATCATACTGATTTATAATAAATTAAGAACTTCTTACGTCTCTCCTATCGGATTCCCGCACACTGCCAAACCCGCACCAAAACTGCGGAATCCGCAGTCGAAGCGGTGCCGACTAAAACCCCATCCACTTATACTACAATCAATTACCCGACGGCATACTTCCTGCGCTAGAATGATCCAGATGAGTCATCCAGTGGATCGGGCAACGCTGAGCGGCGGCTGGTTAGGCTAGGAGTGACCTTATGAAAAAACTTGTGATTCCCGTAGTGGTCGTGGTGGTGGCGGCGGCGCTCATCGTTGTGGGGATGACGTTCTTCCGGCACCGCGACGACATCGACTACCGCCTGGTCGAGGTGACGCGCGCCGATGTGCGCACCACCGTCACGAGCACGGGAACCTTGCAGGCGATTACAACCGTTCAGGTCGGAACCCAGGTGTCGGGGGAGGTCTCCGAGATCTACGTAGACTTTAACGATCACGTCACAAAGGGACAGCTGATCGCCCGCATCGATCCCGTGCTCCTGGAGCAGGCGGTCCGCTCGGCCCAGGCCGATCTCGCCCGCAATCAGGCCGAGCTCGACCAGGACCAGCGCGAGTTCGATCGGATCGCGCGGCTCTACGAGCGCAAGGCCGCCACCGAGAGCGAGTACAACACCGCCCAGTACAGGGTCGATGTGGCCAAGGCCTCGCTCGAATCGGCCGGGATCGGTCTCGAGCGGGCGCGACGCAACCTCGGCTACAGCGAGATCCGCTCCCCCGTTGACGGTGTCGTGCTCGACCGCACGGTGGATAAGGGGCAAACGGTGGCGGCGAGCCTCTCCGCGCCGCAGCTCTTCCTCATCGCGGAGGATCTCTCCAAGATGGAGATCCTCGCCTCGGTGGACGAGAGCGACATCGGGAAAATCAAGGAAGGCCAAGCCGTGGAGTTCACCGTGCAGGCCTATCCCGACTCGACCTTTCCGGGAACGGTGAACCAGGTGCGCCTCAAGTCGACAAACCAGGAGAATGTGGTCAACTACGTCGTCTCCATCACGGTGGCCAATCCCACCGGACGGCTCCTGCCCGGCATGACCGCCACCGTGGAGTTCATCGTCGCCGAGGCCAAAAACGTACTGCGGGTCCCCAATGCCGCTCTCCGCTTCCGCGCCACCGATGAGATGCTGGCCGAGCTGCGCCAGCGCCGGCAGACGGCGGATGCCGATAGCAGCATGGGCGGAAGGCCCCGCGGCGACAGAATCCGCCGTCCCCACGCGCAGGGCACGGCGGAGCGCGCCATGCTTTGGACCCTCGACGAGAACGGCAAACCCACTGCTCTCTTCGCCCGCACGGGAATCACCGATGGTCAGTACACCGAGTTGATGGGTCAAAAGATCGAGGAGGGCACGCAGCTCATCGCGGCGATCGTGAAATCGTCCGCGGCGACGGCTTCCACCAATCCATTCCAACAAGAACAACCGTCCGGGGGGCGCCGTCCCCCGCCCGGGCTCTAGGGAGATCAGCGCCATGGCATCGCAGGCGGTCATCGAAACCCGGGATCTGGTGAAAATCTATCGGATGGGAAGCACCGAGGTGCCGGCCCTGCGCGGGGTTTCGTTCCGCGTGGATCCCGGGGAGATGATCGCCATCATGGGCGCCTCCGGGTCGGGCAAGTCGACGCTCATGAACATCCTCGGCTGCCTCGATCGTCCAACATCGGGGAGCTACCGGCTCGACGGGATGCGCGTGGAAGAGCTCGGCCGCAGCGGCCTTGCCGACATCCGCAATCAAAAGATCGGATTCGTCTTTCAAACCTTCAACCTTCTCCCCCGCACCAGCGCGCTGGAGAATGTAGAACTGCCGCTCCTCTACGACCGCTCCGGACGCAAGATGATCACACGGGCGGCGGCCGCAACGGCCCTTGAACGCGTTGGGCTCGGCGACCGGATGGAGCACGAGCCGTCCGAACTCTCCGGCGGCCAGCAACAGCGCGTGGCCATCGCCCGCGCCCTGGTTACACGGCCGGCGCTGCTGCTCGCCGATGAACCAACGGGCAACCTCGACACCCGCACTTCGATTGAGGTCATGGCCCTCTTCCAGGAACTGAATCGTGAGGGCATGACGACCATCCTCGTGACCCACGAGCACGACATCGCCGGATATGCCCGCCGGGTCATCGAGCTGCGCGACGGGCGGATCCTGCGCGACGCGGCGGTGGAAAAGCAACGCATCGCCTCCGAGGATCTTTCACATTCACCCATCGTCGTCGAAGGAGACGCGCCGTGAAATCGATCAACCTCATCCGCATCGCCGGCCACAGCATTTTGAAGAACAAGATGCGGGCGCTGCTCACCATGCTCGGTATCGTGATCGGCGTGGGGGCGGTCATCCTCATGGTCGCCATCGGCCAGGGGGCCACCAAGCAAATCGAGGCCACCGTGCAGGGGCTCGGCACCAACATGCTGGTCATCACTCCCGGCGCGGCCACCGCCGGCGGCGTGAGCCAGGGGGCGAACACCTTCAATCGTCTCACCATCGAGGATGCTGAGATGCTCCGTGAGCAGAGTTACTTGCTGGCCGCTGTCTCCCCGGTGGTGACCACGCGCAGTCAGATCGTCGGCGGCCAGGGGAATTGGCGCGCCTTCATCTTCGGCGTCCACACCGACTACCAGATCATCCGCGATTGGCCCGTGGAGTTCGGGGTCTTCTTCGATCAAGGCGACATCAAAGCGATACGGAAGGTCGCCGTCTTGGGAAATACGGTGGCGATCAATCTCTTCGGCGACGAGGATCCCATCGGGCAGCAGATCCGGATCCGCAATGTGCCGTTCACGGTGGTCGGCGTGCTCACGCAGAAGGGGCAAACCGCATCGGGGGACGACCAGGACGACATCGTTCTCGCTCCCTATACGACGGTGCAGAACCGGCTCTCGGGACATCAGTTCATCACCCAGATCCTGGCCAGCACCTTTTCGCCGGATGAGATTGAGGCCGGCCAGGAGGAGATCCGCTCGATTATGCGTGACGCGCACGGATTGAGCGAGAGCCAGGGCGATGATTTCACCGTGCGCAACCAGGCAGAGCTCGCCGAAACGGCGGCCCAAACGACCCAGGTGATGACGCTGCTGCTCTCGGCCATCGCGGGCATCTCCCTCGTCGTCGGCGGGATCGGCATCATGAACATTATGCTCGTCTCGGTCACCGAGCGGACGCGCGAGATCGGACTGCGCATGGCCCTCGGCGCGCGGGGAAGCGACATCCTCACCCAATTCCTCGTTGAGAGCATCGTGCTGAGCTCCGCGGGCGGCCTCATCGGCGTGGCCGTGGGGATCGCCGGCGGCCTGCTGCTCGGTTCGTTCACCGGCTGGGCCATCGCCATATCCCCCCTCACCGTGCTCATCGCCCTGGCGTTCGCGGGCTCGGTGGGCGTGTTCTTCGGCTTCTACCCGGCGCGACGCGCGGCGGCCCTCGACCCCATCGACGCCCTCAGGTACGAATGATGAAGATAAATGCAGAGAAAACGTTTTTGTTAAACCATGCGATCATGGCGATCCCGGGCCTGCGGCGCTGTGCGGGCATCGCCGCCGCGCTCCTGTTCGCGCTCAGCGCCATCGCCCCGTGCGCTCAGGCCGCGGCGCGCACGATCACATTTGAGCAGGCGGTCGATATCGCCCTCGAACGGAACCTCTCGCTGCTGCTGGCCGACAACCAGCGCGAGCTCAACGACATTTCCGTCTCCGATGCGCGCTGGCGCTTCTTTCCCGACCTGCGCTTCAGCCTTTCGCGCAGCCTGTCGGCCGACAAATCCCAGACGGATGGTGGAAGCTCGGACTGGTCGACCGGAACCTCCATGAGCGCCGGTCTCTCATCCGGCATCACGCTTTTCAACGGATTCGCCAACGTCTCCAGCCTGCGCCAGGCCCGTTTCGAACAGGCGGCGGGCGAGCTCAACTACGAGCGGGCGCGCCAGACCACGGTTTTCCAAATCATCAGCGACTACCTCGCCTTGATCGAAGCAACGGAGCAGGAGCGGGTTCGCCGGGAGAACCTCGCCGCCCAGGAGGAGCAGATCGAAAAGGTGCGCGCCCTGGTTGATGAGGGGGAGCGCCCGATCAACGAGCTGTATCAGCAGGAAGCCAATGTGGCGTCGGCGCGGCTTGCCCTGGTGGAGGCGCAACGCACCCTCGAACTGAGCCGCGTCGATCTGATTCAGACATTGCACCTCGATCCTCTGGCGGAGATCGAGTTTATCATTCCCCCCACCGGCGCCCTCGAGCCCGGCGGGGAACCGCAACCCTACGCGGACTTGATGGAGACCGCGAGCCACGTGCGCGCGGATCTCGCCGCCGAGGTGAATTATCTCGCGGCGGACAAAGAGCAGCTGACTCAGGCCAAGGCGGACCGGTGGCCCACCCTGTCGCTTTCAGGAAGCTTCTCGAGCCGCTACTCTGATTCCCAGACGGGAGGGCTCTTCACGCAATTCGATGAACGGCAGTCGGCCGGGTTAGGACTTTCACTTTCCTACCCACTCTTCAACCGCATGCAGACGCGCCATGCGATCCAGCGGGCCAAGATTGCTTTGAAGAACGCTGAGATCGGAATGGACGGACTGCGGCAGGATGTCGCCCTGCAAATTCGGCGCGCGGTGCTCGACCGCGACGCCGCGCGCGAGTCGATGAAGGCCGCAACGGCGCGGGTCACGGCCGCACGCGAGGCGCTCACCTATATCAATGAACGCTATCTCGCGGGCGCGTCCACCCTCTTCGAAGTCACCTTGGCCCAGGCCGAGCTCATCTCCGCGGAGAGCGGTGAAGTGAGCACACGCTACCGTCTTCTGTGGCAGAATCGCCTGGTCGACTACTACGTTGGGACGCTCGATCCCGATGCCGGGCTGGGAAATTGACCGGCGGCGCGGGCCGCTACGGTGGAACACCGGATGCAAACAATGATGGGCAAGCCGGCCGGCGGGAAAATTCGGTGGAGCTGGGGCCTCCTGGCCAGCGCGGTGATCCTGGGCGTGGCGCTGATCATCGCCTCCTGGTCGAATGACCGCAGCGCCCGCGAGGCGGCTCAGGCCCTGCATAACGGCCAGGCCCGTGTCTTCGAGCGGGCCATCTTCGGCGCACTGCGCAATGCGGAGCGGGAAGAATCTCCCGACCTACAAGCCACCGCCGACAGCCTGCTCATTGATTACAGCACTGAGGGTCTGCGCTACATCGTCCTCATCGGCCCCGACAATAAGAGAGCGGCCGCGGGAATATCGGTCGCCGAGAACGACTCTATCGGTGTCGAAGAACTCCGATACCGCCTGACCACCATCGGATCGCGCGTGCGCGTCGCGCTCTTCCGCCATCCGTCGGGATCGAACTCTGCGGATGGACGGCCGCCGGAACAGGCCTCCCCCGCCGATGCAACGCCGGCGCCCCGCGAGGACGACGACCATCGGCGACGCGACATCCGTCCCGCGGGCGTGATCTTCGAGTTCGAGCCGGTCGCCGCGATGCGGCTCGTCGAGCGTGCGCGCGGACTCATGCTCTTCGGTATGGCCGCGGCCATCGCCATGCTCGCGGTGGCCTTCGTCTCGTGGAACATGTCGCGCCGCTATGAGCGCGCGCTGCGCCACATGGAGGACCAGCGGCGCCTGAGCCTCCTGGGTGAGATGTCGGCGGTGCTGGCCCACGAAATCCGCAATCCGCTCGCCTCACTCAAGGGACACGCGCAGCTCCTGGTCGAGAAGCTCCCACCGGGCGGATTGGAGCTGCGTAAGGCCGAGACCGTTGTGCGGGAGGCGACGCGACTCGAGGCGCTGACCTCAGACCTGCTGGACTTCGTGCGCCTGGGGCCGGTCAAACGCGCGCCGGCCGATCCCACGGCCCTCGTGCAAACATCCATCGAGGAGGTCGATCCCGACGGATTCGAGCTGCAGGCCGGCGCCGCGCCGGAAAGCTGGCTCTTCGACGCGGATCGCATGCGGCAGGTCATGGTAAACCTCCTGCGCAACGCGCGCCAATCATCGCCGGCGGAGGCGCCTCCTCCGGTGGTGACGCTGTCGGCCTCCGCCGGCAGGCTTATCATCGAGGTAAGGGACCACGGCGCGGGCCTCCCCGCCGGGGACGAGCAGCACATCTTCGACCCCTTCTTCACCACTCGGGCCACCGGGACCGGTTTGGGGCTGGCGGTCGCACGCCGCATCGTCGAGCATCATGGCGGGAAGCTCTCCGCCGCCAATCACCCCAAGGGCGGGGCCGTCTTTCGCGTCGAGCTCCCGGAGAGGAGTTGAGCGTATGGCCGTCATCTTGATCGTCGATGACGAAGCGGGAATCCGCGCCTTCATCGCCGAAGCCCTGGCCGAGGAGGGGTATCTGACGGTTGAGGCCGCGGATGGGAGTGCCGCCGTCGAGAAACTCCGTCGGCGTGGATTCGATCTGGTTCTGACCGACCTGCGCATGCCGGGGCCGGTGGATGGGATGGCGCTGGTGCGGATGCTCCGCGCCGAGCAGCCGGATGTGGAGATCATCGTGCTCACCGCCCACGGCACCGTCGATTCGGCGGTGGAGGCGATGAAGCTCGGCGCCTTCGACTACCTGCAGAAGCCGGTCTCAAGCCCGGGGCAGCTCCGGATGGTGGTGTCGCGTGCTCTGGAACGGCGGCGGCTCCTCGCCATTCGGGATCGCACGTCACGCGAGATCTCCGCCCTGCCTCCTTTGTTTTACAGCGACCCCGCCATGCAGCCGGTGGTCCGCGCCGTCGAGAAGGTCGCCCCCACTGCGAGCACGGTCCTCATCCTGGGTGACAGCGGGACGGGGAAGGAAATTGTCGCCCGCACACTCCACCGGCTAAGCGCCCGCCGGGACGGTCCCTTCGTGCCGATCAACTGCGCTGCAATCTCCGAATCACTCATGGAGAGCGAAATCTTCGGCCACGAGAAAGGGGCTTTCACAGGCGCCACCGCGGCCCGCCGCGGACGGCTCGAACTGGCCGACGGCGGCACCCTATTCCTCGATGAGATCGGCGAGCTGAAGGCATCCCTGCAATCGAAGCTGCTGCGTGTGATCGAGGACGGCCGCTTCGAGCGCGTCGGAGGGACCCGGACTCTTCAGGCCGACGTGCGCTGGATCGCGGCGACAAACCGCGACATTGAAGCGATGGTGGCCTCGGGCGCCTTCCGCGAGGACCTGTATCATCGCCTCGCGGTTTTTCCGATCCGTCTGCCGGCCTTGCGCGAGCGGCCGGCCGACATCGTACCCCTCGCGGAGGGGCTGCTCGCCCGGATCGCGGCCGAGATGGGGCGCCCCGGGCTGCGTCTGAGCGACGACGCACGCGCGCGCATCCGGTCCGCGTACTGGCCGGGCAACATCCGCAGCCTGGCCAACGCCCTCGAGCGTGCGGCCATTCTGGCGGAAGGCGACACGATCGAAGGGAAGAGCGTTGTGCCTAGCACTCCGAACCCGAAGCGCGGGAGCGACGGGGTCCGAACCATGGCTGAGATCGAGGCGGAAGCCATCCGCCGCGCCCTCGACGATATGGATGGAAACCGGCGGCTGGCCGCCGAACGGCTGGGGATCGGCCTCCGCACGCTTTACGAAAAGCTCAAGCGGCACGGGATCTCGTAGTCCCGATCCCGGATTTCCAGGCAGACCGAAATCCGGGCGTCGGCCACCGGTTTTATCATCAACTTCTGGTTTTCGCCCCCCTGATGGAGTATCCTCGTTGTGAAGTGAGATTTGTCTTTGTTCTTCCCGAGGAGGTGAACCATGTTACTTTTTTCGACTGTGTATCGGGTTGCGGTGACGGCGTTCTTGATTTGCATCGGGCTGGCGCTCCCCTTCGCCGGAACGGCCCAGAATTGTTTGGATTATTCCGAGACCCTGCACTGGTCCAACGCTGTGGAAACCACCGGCCTGGCTGAAGCCGTCGCGCTGGACGGGAACCTCGGCTATACCGCCAACGGATCCGATGACGGGGACGGGGGGAGCATCTCCATCCTGGACATGACGATTCTCCGGGCCCCCCAGATTCTCAGCACCCTCTACACCCCCGGTTTCGCCCTCGACATCGACGAGGAGGCAGGTGTCATCTGCGTCGCGGATGGCTCTTGCGGGCTCACCATCGTCGAGGCGGCCAACCCGGCCGACCCCTCCATCATCGGGCGGCTTGAGGATCTAGGATTTGTTCAATGCGTTGCGCTGACCGGCTCCATCGCCCTGGTCGGATCGCACGCGCTCTACGCCGTCGATGTCGCGTCGCCGGCATCCCCCGTGATCCTGGACCAGATCGAAGCGCCCGGCTGCTCCCAGATCGTCATCGAAGGGACGCGGGCCTACGTCTCCAGCAACTGCTGCGGTTTCCGGATCTTTGACATCGAGGATCCAGGCGATCTCCGCTTGCTCGGCTCGTTCGATGTGACCTGCCGTACGAGCGGCTTGGCCGTTTCCCTCCCGTACGTCACTTTCGCTGGGTCGACGTACGGCTTCGGGGTCATCGATGTGAGCGATCCGGCCGCGCCGTTCCAGGTCGGCTGGTCGCCGGAGCCGGAATATGCCCAGGGCGCGGCGGTGTGCGGAGGAAGGGCGTACGTCGTCGACGGCCGGGGATTAACGCTGTTCGACATCGAAGATCCGGCCGCACCGATCATGTTGGGATATGTGCCCCTCTCGGAGTCTCCCCACTCGGTGACCCTGGCCGGAGGCTACGCCTTCGTCTCGAGCGGTTATGCCGGCGTGCAGATCGTCAACATCGAACACGACTGGCCGGCCGAGCCGCTTGGAGAGCTGGCGCCGCTCGACCATACGAAAGATGTCGCGGCCTGCGGCGGGTTTGCGTACTTGGCTGAAGGAACCGCGGGTTTGGCTGTGGTCGACCTGGCGGACCCGGCGCTTCCCGTGGTTGTCGGAACGGCCTCGCTCCCGAACTCGACCTCGGCCCGAAATGTCGCCGTGGAGGGTTCACGGAGCTGCATCATCGATTACACCCGCCAGCTTCACACATTCGACGTGAGCGAACCGAGCGAACCCGTGCTGCTCTCGTCGACGCTCCTTCCGGAGTCCCCTTACTCGCTGATTCTGGCCGGCGGCTGGGCCTTCATCCCCTGCGGTGGGAATGGGTTGGTTTTGATCGACATCAGCGGCTCCCGTGGTCCCCAAACAATGTGGGTTTACGACACGCCGGGCTGGGCCTTGGACATCGCCGTCCAGGGTCATCTCGCCTACGTCGTCGACAGCTATGCCCTCATGATCCTGGATGTGACCAACCCGCCGAAGCCCAAACTGGTCGGGCAGTGGAACCAAGCCGCCGATGAGATCTCGGTCGACGGCGACTACGCGTGCCTGAGCAACGGGTACGGCGGTCTCTTCCTTCTGGACATTCGCGATCCCGCGAACCCCTTCCAGGTCGCCGAATGCGACCTCCCCAGTTACACATTGACCGCGACGCTTTCCTGGCCGTACGTGTACAGCTCGAATGCAGAAGGGGGGCTCGTCATCCATCGGGTGGATGATCCGGGCGGTTTCACATTCGCCGGCTCGTACGATCTCCCTCGAAACACCGGGACGGTGACCCGTGAGGGGGATCTTCTCCTCGTTCCCTTGTGGGATGAGGGTCTTCAGATCCTCCGTCCCCAATGCGGCGATGCGGCCGCGGCTCCCGCTGGAGCCGGATGGAATGCGCCGGTCGCCTTCCGGGCGCCGAATCCCTTCTCCGCTCCGGGCGTGATTCGTCTCGAACTCCGGCGGCCCGCCGACGTGACCCTCTCAATCTTCGATGCCTCCGGCCGCTGTATAACCACGCTGGCGGATCGAGCCTACCCCGCGGGGAAGGCGGAGATCATCTGGAATGGGAAGGATCGCCGGGGAAGCGCGGTGAAGCCGGGAGTTTATTTCATGTCTTGCCGGACCAGCGAAGGAACGTCGACGGCGAAGCTGATCCTTGTGCGCTAATCTCAGCGCGCAGCGCTGTGGGGATCGCTGCCCGCCTTGGCTTCCTTGCAACTGACGCCGGGTGCCGCCCAGGTCAGGCCCTTATCAGACTCCCAATGCTGCTAGAAGGCGGCATTGGGAGTTTCTTCAGTTGGGACTCCATGAAAAGTTGGACGAATTTCCGATTCCTCCTTGCTGCGAGATGCATAACATGTTAATTTATACACATGTGATAAATATAGCAAGCAAGAGCCGGGGGGCCTGCGTTGCCATGGGAGGAGAGACTCATGATCATCCTGACTATTTTTCTGATGCTCTGTCTGGCGGTCCCGGCAGGATCGCAAATGGCCTTCGAAGACCAGCTTGATGAACTCAAAGTCGAGAAAATCAGCGACTCCATCATCATCGTAAAGACCGTGGCCGGTTATCCCAACCAGTTGGCCATAAACTCCGATCAGGGCATCATTGTTTTAGGCACTCATTGGAATCCCAAAACCGCCTCGGAATTCCGCCACGTCATTGAAGAGGAATTCGGCAGCGAAAAGTTCCGATACATCATTGATATCACATCGCGAATCATCTCCAACGGAGGCACCGACGCCTATCCCGGTGTCGAGAATCTGGCGCATGAAAGCTGCCGCGAGATCATGCTTGCGCGCGCGTCGCGGCTTCAAGAAGACATCGATCAGGAGATCGAAGTTTTCCGGTGGAAGGAGAATCATTCCCGAACCATTCTCGAGGAAACGCCGGATAGTCCCGACGCGGATCAGGGGCAATACAATTGGATGATGTTCTGCAAGCGGCTGGCGGATGATCTCGAGAGCGACGGATACAAACAGAAACTCCCCGACATCACATTCAAGGATAGAAAAAGCATCGATCTCGGGCATGGAACACTAGAACTTATCGATTTCGGCAAAGGGACCGATTCAAACTCCCTGATGATCTGGCTTCCTCAAGATGGATTCCTCATGGCGCCGGCATTCGGGCCGCATCACATGTCTCCCATTCTAAGAGACTTTAGCGACGATAAAACCGTTGAAAAATGGCTGGCCGTCCTCGATGAACTCCTCGATGGTGAGCATGAAATCAAACAGGTTTATTGCGGACTCCAGGGCGATCTGACCGTGGATCAACTCGCCAAAAGACGGGACTATATCCGGGCCCTCTGGAACGGCGTTGTCAAAGCCACGGAAGAGGGGCTCGATTATACGACAGCAACGGAAAGGCTCGCCGTGGAGAATCTTGTTCCTGATATCAAGACATGGCCGATTTGGGAAAACCACAAAGAAGGGTGGGTCTACGAAGATCATGGAGAGCATCTGTACTCCTATTGGATGCTCCTGCATGAATCGGCGGCGCAGGTCATCGAACAAACGCTTGATGATGCCGGCATTAAAAAGGCTCTTTCCAAGTTTGAAGAAATCCTAAAAGATAAAAGTCACAGCTATTTTGTTTCCGAGCAATGGTTCAATTCGCTTGGGTATCGACTGCTTAACGAAGATCGCATAGCGGAAGCCATCGCCGTCTTCCAAATGAATGTAAAAGCCTATCCCGGATCCGCCAATGTTTATGACAGCCTTGCCGAAGCCTACATGACAAACGGGCAAAACGAACTCGCGATCAACAATTACAAAAAATCACTGGAGCTGAATCCGGCGAACGCAAACGCCGTTGAAATGCTGGAAAAGCTGGAGAAATTATAAGACTGTCCGGATGACGGGATTAAGGAGACACCCATGACCCAACGCCACCGCCCTCAAATGCTCATTATTCTGATTCCCTTCCTGCTTTTGATGAGCGCTGCTTCGGGATTTTCTCAAAATCTCATCCAGGCCGCCAAAGATGGAGATCTTGAAACAATCGAGGAGCTTCTCTCTGCGGATGCGAGCCTTGTTAATGAAAAGGACGAGCGTGATGGCACAGCCTGGCTCTTCGCCATCGATAGAGGCCACCGTGAAATAGTTGATTACCTTCTTGAACATGGGGCCGATATCCATGCCCGGGATGTTGATGGGGATGGGGCCCTGCATTGGGCCGCCTATGCCGGCAGAGCAGGGATTGCGGCCCGTCTTCTTGATCTCGGCCTGCCCGTCGATGATCTCAATCAACAACAGCAGACGCCGCTTCATTATGCGGCCATGAGGGGACATCCTGAGGTTGTCATGCTGCTCCTGCAAGGCGGCGCTGATATCAATCGTCCATCACATACCGGCGAACCTGCCATCACCTATGCCGTCTTGAGAAATCAGTTCGATACCGCCGTCGTTCTGCTCATGCAGGGCGCGGATCTTGAAATTCGAGACGACTACGGCAGAACGCCCCTGCTTCTCGCGGCCAGGGAAACGGGAAATGCCGACATGGCGCGCCTCCTTCTCAAATACGGCGCCGACATCAATGCGGTGGACAAATATGGCGATACGCCTCTCACCCTCACCACTTGGCGGGGATTCGCCGACGCTGTCGATGTCCTTCTCGAATATGGGGCCGATATTCCGACTTCCGGAAAAAATGGCGAATTCCTCATGACCTTTGCTGCCGCGAAGGGATTGAATCGATTGTTCTCAATCCTGCTCGAGGGAGGCGCCGACCCGAATATTCGAAATAGCTACGGCGGTAATCTCCTCCACTCCGCTGCCGCCGCCGGCTCCGTTGAAATCGTTGAATTGTTGTTGCATCGGGAGCATCTTGATCCTCTTGAAAGGGACCGTTACGGATGGAATGCGCTTCACTATGCCGCGTATAGAGGCCGCACGAATATTATCAATTACCTATCGAACGCGGGTGTCGATTTGAACTTGAGAACTCACTCGGGGAGATCCGCTCTGAATCTTGCGGATTTTATGGGACGCGACCAGAACGTCATGTTGTTGAAAAAGCTCGGTGGAGATGCCGCGCCGATACAATTCCCGGCGCTTGAAGGACCCTATCTCGGGCAGAGGCCGCCCGGGCCAAAGGCGGAGCTCTTCGCCTTGGATATCGTCGCTTCGAATGAGGGGCAGCACGGCTCGGTGTCTTTTACGCCGGATGGCAAAGAAGCCTTCTGGTCATCTTTCCTCTCCACGGATGTCGGTTACTCAAGGAGCGGCATCCTAACATCCAAAATGGTCGATGGACGGTGGACCCCGCCCCAAATGGCTTCATTTGCTCCCACATGGGAACGGGACCAAAGTGGTGATGTCCCGTTTGTATCACCTGACGGCCGGCATCTTTACTTTTTAAGCCGCCGTCCTCACGAACCCGGCGGCCCGATCCGCGGCGAGCATCTTTGGATCACCGAATATGACGGCAACGGCTGGTCGGAGCCCACCCTTGCCGGAGGAGTCGACAACCCCATCTCCTTCCATTGGCAATTTTCCATTGATAAGCATAGAGACCTTTATTTCTCGGCCAATCGGCCGTCAGGGCGCGGCATGGGAGATATTTATTGTTCCAAATTTGTAAATGGAGTGTACCTGCCCGCTGAGAATATGGGGGCCGTCATCAACACCGAATATAGTGAAGGCGCGCCTTACATCTCCCCCGAGGGTGACTACCTCCTTTTCATCAGAGACGATGAGATTACTGGTTTCGGAAAAGGCGATATTTATATCAGCTATCGAACAGACGGCAATAATTGGACGCCTCCGCGGAATCTTGGAGGCGACATCAATTCCTCTTCTTCGGAAATCTGTCCAATGGTATCACCCGACGGAAGGTATCTTTTCTTTATCAGCCAGCGGCTGGATACGAACAATGTCTTTTGGGCAGCCGCGGATTTTATTTCGAAGTTCAGGCCCTAAAAAACGCATTGTTCGAGAGGCGGTCGGACGTGTACCCATCATTCAACGGTTTCGACCGCCGCTCTTCTCGTCTCCTCAATTTGCTGCATAAATTTCTGCGCGCCCTTTATGTTTTTCGATCCGATTTTCAGCGATTGCTTGAAATTCTCATACGAGGATTCATACTCACCGGCGAGATAAAGAGCTTCACCCAGGCTGTCATAAACATTCCAGGATTTGGGGAACATCGATACATTCATTTCGAAGATCGCAATCGCTTCAGAGACCTTATTATCATAAAGATAACGGTAACCCAGCAGGTTGAACTCGTTTTCATCAATATAATGCGACCGATGACTCTTCGATTGGGCGGCAAGATTTCTTAATAGATGTAGGGCGGCTGTAAGACCCGAATCATTCAGTACACACTCGACATTGTAAGCCGCCGACGCGTCCGGATTCTCAACCTCCGACCAGTACAATGCCGACTTTGCAGGCAATTCGACCTGGGACATCAATAACTCACTCTCGCCCCGGCCCCAGACGCCCAGCACGGACAGCGGCAGAATAAGGAGAATGAGCAAAATACCTGTGATGAGCGACGCCCTGCGCCCCATGGCTCCCCGGCGGATATTTGGATTGAGAATGTGGAGGAGCCTATCCTTGAGATTCGAGTTTTGCGAGATTCCGACCGGTTGCCATGCCAAGCTGATATTGTTGCTGACATCTTCAGCCATTTCCATCAACTGCATGGCGTAATCGGATGGCTTGACTCCTGACCGAAGCACGGCATTATCGCAGTCCCGCTCTCTCTCAATACGAAGGCGGGAGAGGGCCATCCAAACAAGCGGATTGTACCAGTAGAGAACGGTGACAATTGAAGCAAGCTCTTCCATCAAGGCATCGTGCCTCTTGATATGGGCCATTTCATGCGCTATGACCAAATGCCGGCGCTGCTCGTTCCAACTCTCTGCATCCTCCGGGAGAATAATGAGCGGCCGGAGGATTCCCAGTGTCATCCCCGTCTTAATTCGTTCCGATTTTAAAACCTGAACTCTCCGGCTCAGTTTAAAATGACGTGACAGATCGGCGCACCGTTCGTTCCAGGACCCCTGAAGCGTTTCAGCGCTTCTGACAATCCGCCGGATGTGCAGACGCCAGGCTAAAATCCAAAGAAATGTGATACACGAGCCAATGGCCAGGCAAAGAAGCGCCCAATGAGACCAATGGGTGCCGAAGCTCGGTATGGCATCTCCACCAGCCGCGGTATCTGATCCCGGATCCTTCGTGCCGGACAATCCTTCAAGGGCGAGTCGGGTGAGATGGGATGAGCCCGCGTCAACACCGCCGGCGAGGCCGACAGAGTGAAGATCCGGGAGAATCGGGATTTTAAGGACCGGTCCTGCGATGGAAAAGACCGGAAGAACGAGGAGGCCGACAAAGGTGAAAGCCCAAATCCTGTTTCGAATGCAGGCCGATGTGTTGCGCAGCAGCATCGTCAGGAGCCGGGCGGCGGCGCAGATAACAGCTCCCTTTAACGCAAAATCGATGACAATCTGAAGAATGCCGGTCCACGAATCCATCATCACTGTCCTTGATTGCGCGAATCCTTAATAAGTTTGAGAATATCCTCTTTATCCTTTTTCGACAGGGACAATTCAGATTCCTTGAGAATGGAAATAACGGCGCTCGCCTCCGCGCCCTTAAAAAAAGTCTCTATCACATGTTTGAGCATATTCCTCCGCACCTCGGCGGTGGAGATTGTCGGGGAATAGATAAACCGCCCCTTTAAGACCTTATGCCGTAGATAACCCTTGGTTTCTAATACGTTGAGCAAGGTCCTTACGGTTGCATTGACCGGCCTGCCCGGAAGGCCTTCGACCACCTCGACCGCCGTGGCCTCGCCCGATTTGAAGATAATATCCATAATCTGGCGCTCCCGGCGCGTGAGATCGCTGAGTTTGGGTTTCCGGGTCATTTATCTCTCCTGTCAGGATTTAATCGCTTACCCATCAATCAAATAGACGGTATGCCCGAGCCGGGGGCCGCCACGTTGAGTGCCTTGGACCCCGGCCACATGGAGATACTGTGATTTCTATCACATGTTAATGATCTAACACTCAGGAGCCAGGTGTCAAGATTCATCTCTGGCATCGGGCGGATGAGGCTTTGGATCACGGGAGCCGTCAGATTGTAAAAGTAGGAATCGGCGCCGCCGGTCACCTTTTTCTTTCTCAATTCATCCTCGGAAGACGCACTTAGGGATAGGGGCCGGCCTGATGGCGGAGGAGCCTGCCGGAGTCGGGTCACCCGGCGTCGGGCGGAAAGGACGTCTCAACCCGAGAGGTGTTTTACTATCTTACCCAAGAGGATTCAACATATTATCCCAGCATGAATGAGATCACGAGAATACTGACGGCCCTCGAGCAGGGCGATCCCCGCGCCGCGGACGAGCTTCTACCCCTGGTCTACCAGGAGCTCCGCCGCCTGGCGGCCCAGAAACTGGCGCGCGAGACTCCGGGTCAGACGCTTCAAGCCACAGCTTTGGTGCATGAAGCCTATCTCCGCATCGTTGGATCGGGAGACCAGGATTGGAGCCACCGGGGACACTTCTTCGCCGCCGCGGCCGAGGCGATGCGCAGGATTCTCATTGAAGCCGCCCGCCGCAAGAAAAGCCTCAAACGCGGCGGTGATCGCCGGAGAGTAGAACTCGACGATGCGACTCTCGCGATAGAAGGTCCGTCGGACGATATCCTCGCGTTGAATCAGGTTCTCGACAGGTTTACCGAGGTCGATCCGGAGGCCGCGGAGCTGGTGAAGCTGCGCTACTTCGGGGGATTGACCCTCGAGCAGATCGCTCAGATCCGAGGTGTCACCCGGCGCACCGTTGTTAATCATTGGGCCTATGCCCGTGCTTGGTTGCATCGGGAAATGACCAAAGAGTAGAAAGTGAGGTGCTTATGCTTGAAGCCTTTTCAACTCCCCACAACCGTACCCTGACATTCGTTTTTCTGGCGATCTGTTGCGCTTCTGTCGTGGCTGCCGGCGTTGTTGGAATCAGCGATAATTTGCCGGGAATTCTCTTGGCCTTTGGTGGGGCCGCGGCCCTCATCCTCGCCTTCGTCCACCCCTGGCGTACGGCAAGGCAATTCAGACTCCTTCTGCTTGTATCGGTAATCAGTTTCGTGGTACTGGCCGTTCTGCACAATGTTTTCGAGGCTGTGGCGGGGATGACAGAAATTGTTGGCGCGATCAAGATCTTGCTGCAAGGACTCAGCATTGCGGCCTTTCTTCTCGCGGTTCTGGTCTGCCCTCCCGCGATCATGGTCAGCGCGGTAGGTTCGATTGTTATGGCCCCCCGGAACCATCGCCCGCCCGCACCGGATCGTAGTTCGGATGCCTAACCCATTCTCAGGCACTCTGCGAATGGTGAGCGCCGCCGGTTTGCTCCCGGCCCTGGCCATGCCGGCGTGGGGCCAGGAGGCGAAGTCAGAGGCGCCCTTGGATTCCTCTGCAATGTCGGCGTGGGCTGGTACCGGCAAGTCTCCTCATACAGCGGTCCGGCCGATTCATTCTGGGGTGTACATTTCGGGATCGGGATTTAGTCGTTCCCGAAACGGCCGGGAAATGCGCACTGATACATAGAGGCCCGTTTTTCAATAGGAACCGACCATGAATCCTGAATCCAAAGACATCAAGCAGATCTTCGCCGAAGCGCTGAAGTTGCAGACCGCCCCGGAGCGGGCGGCATACCTGAACGAATGTTGCGGAGAGGATGCCGCCCTGCGCGCGGAAGTTGAGTCACTGCTCAGTGCCCATGAAGATGCCGGCGACTTCCTCGACACCGCCGCCGTCGGCTTGGAGGCTCCCCTGTCGGACATTTTTCTGAACGACGGCGCCGGCACAACCATCGGTCGCTACAAGCTGCTTCAAGTGATCGGTGAAGGCGGATTCGGTATTGTTTACATGGCCGAGCAGCAAGAGCCGATCCGGCGGCGCGTGGCCCTCAAGATCATCAAGCTTGGCATGGACACCAAACAGGTCATCGCGCGCTTTGAAGCCGAACGGCAGGCCCTGGCGCTGATGGATCATCCCAACATCGCCAAGGTGCTGGATGCCGGAGCGACCGAAACGGGCCGGCCTTATTTCGTGATGGAGCTGGTCAAAGGTATGCCCATCACTCAGTATTGCGACGAGAATAAGCTGGACACCAAGCAGCGATTAAGATTGTTCCTCGACGTGTGCAACGCCGTCCAACACGCGCATCACAAGGGGATCATCCACCGCGACATCAAACCCTCCAACGTGATGATCACACTCCTTGACGGCACTCCGGTCCCAAAGGTCATTGATTTTGGGATTGCTAAAGCAATCCAGCAGCGCCTTACCGAGAAAACGCTTTTCACGGAGTACCAGCAGTTCATCGGCACACCGCAATATATGAGCCCCGAACAAGCCGCGATCAGCGGGTTGGATATAGACACTCGAACAGATGTCTACTCGCTCGGTGTTCTTCTCTATGAGCTTCTCACCGGCACCACCCCCTGCGAGGTCAAGCGCCTCCGGGGCGCCGCCTATGACGAGATCCGCAGAATCATCCGCGAAACCGACCTCCCCAAACCGTCCACACGATTGAGCACATTGGGTGATGATATCGGCGAGGTCGCTAAACAACGCCATGCTCAGCCGGGGCGGCTGCGCAAGATGGTCGCCGGCGATCTGGACTGGATCGCCATGAAGTCGCTCGAGAAGGATCGCACGCGTCGCTATGCAACGGCCAATGAACTGGCGGCTGATATCAGTCGCTATCTTGCCAATGAGATGATCTTGGCCGGTCCTCCGAGCATTGGCTATCGCCTCTTGAAGCGGGTCAGGCGGCATAAGACATTGTTTGCCACAGTGGCCGCGGTGGTGCTGCTGGCGGTCCTGTTCGGCGGCGTTTTCACACTGCAACAGCGGCAGAAGCTGGAGCGCTTAAGAGGTGTTGCCGAGACCGGCTTGGCCGACGGGCGGCTGGCCATGGCAATGGGTGACTATGGCGCCGTTCAGCGCCGGCTGACCTCTGTGAAAGTGCAACTCGAAGACAGCGAGTCTCTCACAACCCGCTATCAATCGGAAGTGGACAGCCTTCTCGGCAAGGCGGAGTTGAAGCTTCGTTTTCGGCGCTTTCAGTCGTCTGTGGAAACAGCCCGGTACGCGACCCAACCCCTGATGGGTTTGTTGCCTGAGTATTGGAGCTGGACCGATCAAGAACTGAATACCCGTCTGCTGAAAGCCCGCGATCGTTGCCGGGAGGCGCTTACAATTTTCGGCGTGATCGACAATCCGCAATGGCGGGACGAACTCGAGAAACTTCCTCTGGATCCGAATGAGGCGCGGTTCGTTCAGGATAAGGCGGCGGAATTGCTCTTTATGCTGGCCACCACCCAACATCGCATTGGAAAACTCAGCTTCGCTTGGAGCAGCACCGCCGGTGCGCAACGGGCTATCGGCTTTCTCAATCAGGTTGAAGCGCTGGCGCCGAATCTCCAGGCCCTTTACGAATACCGAAGCACTTATTGGGATGAGGTCGGCAACACCGAAAGGGCCGATGCGGATGCCGCGCGTGCCGAGGTAGTCAAACCCTCGACTTGGCTCGATCATTGGCTGCTGGCCAACAAATTCTGGCCGGATCAGCAACGGGCGATTGCGGAGCTGGAGAAGGCCATCGCTCTCAAGGTCGATGACTACTGGACCTGGTACGCCTGGGGACTGGCGTTCGAATGGGCCGAGGAGTTCGCCGAGCGACGGATCCATCATGCGATGAGTATCTGCATCAACCTCAATCCACTGGAGGCGGCCGGATGGATCGGTCGCGGGGCGCATGGCATGCTTCCCGAACCGTCAGGCCGCGAGGCGGCCATCGCCGATCTCACCAGGGGCTTGGAACTGACCGACGACCCGGGCCTGCGAAGCTTTGCCCACTACTACCGGGGCGTCGCTCTATCCGCAATGGGTGACATGGATGGCGCCCTGCGGGATCTCTCCTCTGCGGTCGAAGCAAAATCGAATTTCCCCGGCTGTTTGGTCACCCGCGGTGAACTGTATCTGATGCTCGGCGACAAAAGCCGCGCGCAGGCGGATTTCCGGGAGGTCCTTGTTCGATTCCCCCGGCCGGCGAAGCCGAGCGAGTATATTTGGCGCATCCGGGCCCTTAAACATTTGGAAGAATGGGAAACGGTCATCGAGGAGTGCCATCTGCAGGCCGCGCATCCGGACAACATCTTTAACAATCAAACCAATGTTGCCTACGCCGATTACCGGTTGGGCCGGTACCAGGAAGCGGCCCAGATTCTCCAGAACGCGACGGGGGCCGCCGAGTCTTTTGTCTTGTCGATGGCGCTGTGGAAGATGGGCAGAAAAGAAGAAGCCCGCGCTTCGTATCGGAGGGGTGTGGACTGGATCGCCAGGAATGGGTCTGCAGTCCTGTCGGGCAGCCGCGTGTTGTGGTGCCGACGGGTCGGTGCTTATGAATCCGAAGCGGCGGGACTCAGCGGGATCAGTGAGTCCCAGAGACCGGATTTGTTCATCCCAACGCAGTGACAGAACCATTGCGAAGGAGGCGGATGATGATATTGAAAATAATGAGCAAACTGGTCGGGGCCCTTGTTTGCGCAGCCTGCCTGTTCTTATCCGTATCCTGCGCACCAACCACCGAGCGCGGACCGGCCGAAGTGGCCTACGAATTGAGGATAAACGGCAAACTCGATGAAGCAAAACAGGTTCTCGAGGATGCGCTGTCGCAAGATCCCGGCTATGCGGACGGCCACTATGAGCTCGCCAGAGTTAAATCCCACATGGCGTTCGGAGATCCGCGGCAGACTGAGAATCTATTGACCGAGGCGCTGCAGTCGATTAACCGGGCGGTCGCGCTGGACTCCAGCAGCGTAATTTATACATTCTTTGCAGGACATGTTCATTTCGTACGCGCTTTTTTTGCGATGCACATGGGCGAAGCCGATGCGGCCGAAAGAGCCGCCCGCAGCTGCGATTCCTTTACCGCCGCGCTGCGATTGGACCCTGACTATCGCGAGGCGATGCTGTATCTCGTCGAACTCTATGGAGTTTTACCGGTAGAGATGGGCGGCGACAGGTCCAAAGCTGAGGTCTACAGGACCGAGCTGGCCGCGAAGGATGAAATTTATGGCATGAAGGCTCGATCGATTCTCAGCGAGGTTGGCGTCGCGGATTGGAAGGAACTCTACGAAAAACATCCCGGCAACACCGATGTTCTCGAGGAGCTGGGAAAGGCCTACCTGCGTAAAGGCAATGTGGCCGAAGCAGACAAGTTCTTTGAGGAAGCCGTCGCGATCGATTCGAGCCAGGTGATCCTCTTCTTGGATCTTGGCAGGTATCATTTCGGATCCGCCCTGGAAATCATGGAGTCCGAAGAGCAGGAAACACTACAAAGGCACTGGGCGGCTGCCGAATCCGCCATACTCAGATACCTTGAATCGGAACATCCGGCTCCTATGAAGGCCTATGCGCTCAGGATGCTCTCGAAGGTGAAGCATGGAACCGGTGACAAGGGAGAGGGCGACAACCTCAAGGCCGAGGCCAAGGCATTGGATCCTTTCCATTCGAGAGCGACCGGGAATCCGCCGGCAGTACTGTTCACGCCTCCGGGAATGATTGAACACGACCACCGGTATCTGATGAGGCCGTTCTAATCTCACACCGGCTCGGGGAACGACTTAGTTACACATACACCAGGTTGCAAATAAAATCGGGAAGGAGAGAGGATCATGACACAGCGATTGAGCAGAAGACGAGCGGGCACACTCCTTTGGGCCGTCTTGGCGCTTGTAGTGATAATGTCGGTTGATGCCTTAGGATCGAATCCGGTTGGAGTGGCTGAATCGGCGTACGAGTTAAGAATGAACGGCAAGCTCGATGAAGCGAAAAAGATACTCGATGACGCCGTCGCCGCAAACCCCGGCTACGCAGCGGGTCACTTCGAGCTTGCGAGGGTGAAGCTTCACATGGCGCTGGGAAATCCACGAGAGATCGCCGCTCTCTTAGCGGAGGCCCAGCAATCGATTGACCGGGCTATAGAGATTGATCCTGACAATGTGATCTATTCGTACTTCGCGGGAAAAGTGGCTTTCGCTCGGGCTTATATGGCCATGGCGATGGAAGAACCGGATGCAAAAATCAAGGCCGCGCGCTGTTGTGAAGCCTTCGAAACCGCCGTACGGCTGAAGCCGGATTATTACGAAGCGATGCTGCACCTCGTTGAACTCTACGGAGACCCGCCGGAGGGGTTTGGAGGCGATAGATCCAAAGCCGAAGCTTATCAATCCAAACTGGCCAAGAAGGACGAAATCTTTGGAGTAAAGGCCCGTTCGGTGCTTGAAAATGTGAGCGTCGCAGACTGGACCTCATTGCGCGACAAATATCCCGGCAACACCGACATCATTGAAGAGTTGGGAAAGGCTTATCTGCGTGAGAATAATTTGGTCGAGGCCGGCAAGTGCTTCGAAGAGGCCGTCAAAATTGATCCCCGAGAAGCCATCCTCTTCATGGATTTGGGACGGTACCATATCTTCAATGTTATACAGGCCATGGAGTCGGAGGATAAGAAATCGGTGGAGACGGATCTGGCGGCCGCCGAGAAGGCGATCCAGCGCTATCTCGAATTCGAACATCCCGCACCGATAAGAGCCTACGCGCTCGAGATGCTCGCGAAGGTGAAACGCGGAAGGGGCGAACAGGACAAAGTGGATAAGCTGAGGAAAGAGGCGCAGGCCTTGGATCCGTATTACTCGAAGGCGACCGGTTGCCCGCCGCTGGCGCTATTCACACCGCCGGAGACGATTTTTCAAGACCACCGGTATCTGGCGAGGCCGTTCTAGAGCAGGGAACGGCGAGTCACAGGAAGGGCGGGCCCGAAAGCCCGCCCTTTATGTCCAAGAATCAAACCCACCGTTTCCGGTGGCGATTCCATTTTCGGATTACCGATAGGTGCTCTTTATGGTCCCCCAGGTGGAGGATTCGGCCGGCGTCGGCTGGCCGCCACCGCAGAGCCATTCAACAACGTTGATCACATACTGGTTCGAACCGGGATCGGCCGAGTTCGCACTGAGATTCGACGTGTCGAGGAACACCTTGCCGTTGCTGTACAGACCGCCGGCGCAGTGGACATCAGTAGCGCAGGTGCCGGTGCCCTGGGCGATCAGGGTATAGCCGGCTCCAAGATTCGTCGTGTAGATGGTATCGAAGCGCCCCGGCAAATCCACGGCATTGAGACCGTCCATCGTGGGATGTCCGGGCTCGACGATCGCATTTGCGTCCCAGGGCATACAAAATCCAACAGCCGTGATGTAAAGCCCAAACCCCGTTGGGGCATAGTCCAATGCTCCCGTCGCAGCGCCCGGCTGGTGAATGTACAACCCGCCGCCTCCGCCGACGTAGGCTTCTAGATCGGCCTGATAGGAAGCGATGAACCCAGGACCAACAAGGGGAATGACAACGACATCATAGCTCGAGATGTTCGCAAAGCTCAGGTTTGAGCCCACGGTTACGCTGTAACCAAGACCCGTGAAGCGAATCACCTCATTCAACGGATCATTATAGAAATAAACTGTGCATTCTCTGTTGGCGTGATTGTCTTCGAAGTTGACCCAAACATCGGGATCATATCCGGTATGGTCCGGTTCGGCGACAGCCACACCGGTCAGCACTAGAATACACAGGAAACCGAGAACCAAGTGTCTCATTTGATTCCTCCAAAGGTGCATGCATACGTTCGTATTAAACAACCGGTTGCGCCCCCGGGACAAACAGCACCATGGCCAATGGCTCCCGGAGACAGAAGGCATTATAGGGTATGCGGGATCGAAAGTAAAGCGCGAATCCCGGCCCCGGCCTGCGCGTCTGATTTATCAAGTTCAGCATGCCGGCGACGACGACGCCGGCCGACGCATGCCGCGCAGAGTAGATGCCCGATGGAATTTTAAATCTCAATGTGACCCCGGAATCGGTTTACTCGTTCTCGATCAACGAAGTACGACGACCTTTGCCATACCCACCTGGTTTCCGGCCTTCAGACGGATGAGATAAACGCCCGATGCGACAGGGCGGCCCTGCCCATCCATACCGTTCCAGGAGACCCTGCGCCATCCGGGGGACTCCACCCGGTCCGCCAGAGCGCATACCTCTCTCCCCCTCAGATCGTACACGCCCAGCAAGACGCGACCGTCGGCGGGCATCTGAAACCAGACTTCCGTTTGGCCCTGGAGGGGATTCGGTGAGCATGCCAGCGCGACGCGGCAGGGATAGCGGATATCATCCCCTTCATCGACATCCGCCGCCATCACCAGGAGTTCCTCGTACGTCGCATCGCTGATCGGAAAATTGAGGTCGCGGAACTCGTCGCGCAGATCGGTATCGAACGCGAACGATTCAGCCGTGACCATGAGGGTCGCCCGGAAAGTGTCGGCCTCGGCCGTGTCGTTCTGCTGATCGTACCTTTGTTGAAGGTCTTCATTAAAGACGGAGAGAAGCCGTGTCATCCGTCCGGCGGGTCCGGCATAACCCTCACCCGCCCCTTCCGCATGGGCGCAAAATTTGTAAGCCAGCGTCATAAACGTATCGAAGGTTTCATCCTCCGGCGTCACCGGGTCATTCCACGACGCGAAGTTCATGCCTTCGGAGATGTACCGTTCGTAGGCGTTCCTGACAACTCCAATCGTCTGGATGGCGTTCTGTTGGATGTCGAAGATGAGATCATCGCTCAATCCGTACGCCTCACCCTGGTTTATCATTTCATAGGCCGTTGCATGCTGGAAGATCTGCGCCATCGTCTCGGAATAAATGGCGTTTGCACATCCGTCGATCTTCCCGCCGTAATAGAAGCCTGCGGGGAAATTGAGGGTTACGTTGTGTCCCATCTCATGCATAAAGGATGACCACTGCACGGTTCCCTGGAAGGCGTAATCGGCGGCAGCGAAGCTGACGGGACTTGTGTACCAGAGCGAATACATCCCCGGGAAATCCGCATCCCTTAAGACGACCTGCCGGAAGCCGCCGTCAATCTGGAACAGGTCATCGTTCACCATCCCTTTTTGCATGAACGCCGTGACGGAGAGAAGATACTCTACAGCTGATCTGGAGATGACGGTGAAAAACTCGTCACCAAAAAAAACGAGATCGTCGGGGATGCCGTAACCGGGCATTCGGCTGGTCAGTTCCACGAGGGAATCGGGAACAGAGACGGCGACCTCTTCAGGGATCGGAAGTGGATCAATTTCCGGCGGGACAAACCGGATGAGAACCTGCGTCGAATCGGTTTCATCGCCGTCATAGTGAGCGGTTATCGTGAGGATATAGTTTCTTGAAATATCAGCGTAGGTGTGGTCCTGGGGGAACCAACCGTCGTTAACCTGATTATCGCCCCAGTTCCATGTGAACGGAATCGAAGGGCCCTGGCTGTCGCAGCCGTTCACCAGCACGTAGCCCGTCGTCTCGTTCATCTCGACGATCCACGCATTTAACGTCGGCAAACCGCCTGACAGGTACCGCTCGAATGTGAAATCTCGTTGCCCCGCCATTGCCGGCACGGTCCAAAGGTGCGCCAGCATCGACAATATCATCGCAGATTGTACAATTCTTGTGGCCATAATCCACCCTCCATGCAAAGCGGCTCATCCAAACGCCGCAACACATAAAGTCCAGCCATTCGACTCGAAACCCGCCTGCGCCCTGCAATGGCATCGCAAGCTGATGCGCCCGGCCTCGGCAGAAATATTATAGGAGCGGCGACGACCAAACGACAAGGGTCGCCTTCTCCGCTGTCCTTCTTCCGCCTCCTCTATTTCCGGCATCCGCAATCGGTTTGAACGTGGCAATAGGGATGTGCCGTCCGGAAGGCGCAGACCTGCCCGCAAGAGTTCACATCCAGGTTGTTGTTGAGCACATTCAGATCCTGCATGGAATTATGCGCCATGATGGGCGTGAGGTTGATCGAGTTCAGGTCGTTGTCGGGCAGATCCAACCATGTCAGGTTAGTACAGGTCTGCAGAGGCGCCAGATCGATGGATACAAGGTCATTGTCTCCGAAGTTGATCGACCGGAGCCGCAGGCAGTTGCCCAGAGGAGCCAAGCTGACATGATCGAGCGAATTGCTGTTGAAGGCGACGATATCCAGTCGCGGACAGGAGGCCAGCGGCGTGAGATCGATGGTGTCGAGATTGTTCGTCCCCGCGGCCAGGAAGATCAGCCGTGTGCAGGTCGCCAAAGGCGTGAGATCAAGGGCGTCCAGCCCGCACTCGTTGAATTCCAGGTTGCGGAGGTTGGGCACCGACCCCAGAGGGGTAAGGTCGATTTGGCCGAGAGGATTCCTTCTCAGGATGAGATATTCCAGGCTGTCGCATTCCGCCAGCGGCCCCAGATCGAGACCGCCGATCGAGTTGTCTGTGGCCCAGAGCTGGCGGAGTTGCTTGCACGAGGACAGCGGGTTGAGGTCCAAGGAGACGAGGCTGTTGCCGGATAGATACAAACCGCGTAGATCGGTGCATCCGGAGAGCGGGCCCAGATCGACCGCGTCCAACCCAAGGTAACCCAGGTCCAGAGACTGGAGGCGCTTGCAGACCCGAAGCCAGGAAAGGTTGATCAAATCCAGATGATTGCCCGGCCCGCTGAAGGAGCCTCCATAGAGATTCAGCTTCTTGAGCTCCCCGGCGTAGTATTCGATTCCTTGCAAGCAGTTCAGATCGGTCAGGTTCATGTCCCGGAGATCGATTTCGGTCACGCATCCTCCTGAAGACCGGACCACTTTCGACTCGGGGATGTCTATCCCGTTGAGCACAACCGGCAAATCCGGTTCACACCTCCGCGCTGTGACCGTGATCGTAGTGGGTACATAGTTGGTTTGACTGCCCTGAGAGCGGTTCACCATCAAGACCAGGGCCTTGCCGTCGGCCGCCCATTCGTCCAGCCGGGGAACGACCATTTCATGCCCGCTCTGAGTGATCGATCCATAACGGCTCCACATTTGGCCGCGCTTGTATTCGTAGGCAAGGACCTGGCAGCCGCCCTCCTCATCCATCAGACTCACGGAGAGGGAAGATCCTTGAGGAAACGCCGCCCCTTCAGCAAAGAACACGGTGTAGACGTGCGCCGTCCAGTCTGTGGCGTACCAGCTGAAGGTTGTCCCGCTGTCCGTGGGGCTGCTGAAGGCGTAGGTGGCATTCCTGCCCTCCACGATCTTGTCCGGATGGGGGAAGGACGGCACATCTTGATAGATGGCCCCGTCCATCCAGGCATAGCAGAAGCTGCGCCAGATTGCTTCGAATCCAGCCGTGTACTGCGAAACGACCTCGTTGACGGCGTTTAGGGGGTTGCGCGATTCCAGCCTCAGCTTCAACACATCTCCTATCCTCCGGTCCCCGCCGGTGACCCCCTCAAAGGTGGCGCCAAGAAAGAGCGAGGCGCCGTAGCCATGATTCTGAACCAGCCAGCAGTCCGTGCAGGAGCCGGCGGCGGTGAGGGTCGGCGAGTATTGAAGGGAGTGGGAGCAGAGAAAGCGATAATCCGCTTCGACAACGGATTGGGTCACATACTGAGTGCCGGCCATCTTGCGTTCGAACCAGGTCGACATCGCCTCGTTCATCCAGTACCACTCATTCGGAGCACCCTGGAGGATACGATAGCGCGGATCATAGAGGTGTTGCATCAGATGGAACAACTCGTGTCCGACCGTGACTGCCAGTTCCTGACTGCCCGGGCTGGCCATGACCTTGGTCTCGTTCAGGAGGATCTCGTCGTAATCAGCCCCATACCATTTACTCGGAGAATGAAGTCCCCATTTCTCGGTGTCGGCGGTGGAGAAGGGCTGGATCGTCACCTGAATCGGGCGCGTCCGCTTAGCCCAGGAGAGCTGCAGGTCATCGCGCAGCTTGCTGTAGGCGCTCTCCAGTAGCGTCCCCAGCTGCGCGACCGTCCCCTGAAGGCCGGAGTTGTAGGTGATGAAATGGAAATGTCCCTCGGCGCTCACATCTCTCTTGATACCCGAGGTGCCGGAGACATCCAGAGTCCCCTCCGCCGTGTCGACGAAGGGATGCGCCGGAGTTGGGGTGGACTTCTCGGAGGGTGTGGCCGGCAGAAGGGCGGACAAGCCGGTTTCTCCGGCCGATGCGGCCAGGGTGACCCCGCAGCGTCTGAAATCCGCCCCGCTGTCGACCCATGTGTCGGTCTCTTCAATGAGAATGGCGTACTCACCATCAGGCGGCGGATCTCCGGGCATGACGATTTGCAAAGAGCACGGAAGAACGATCGTCTCCGGCAGGCCAATGACACGAAATACCGGCGTCGCGCGGTGTGGATTCTCCGGCGCTTGCGCCGTCACGTCCGTCACCTTGAGGGTGGCCGGTTCGAGAAAGGCTCCCGGTGGGACGACGAGACGGAATCCCTCGGTCTCGAGCACCCCCCCCTCCGATGTAATCGTCACTTCGGTCAGATCGGGCTGGCCGTCATCCTCCACGCTCAACCGCTCCCGGTCCGAGCAGGAGAGCGCGCAGAATAGACCGGCCGCCAGCGAAAACCTCAACGCCATCACCCATGAATTTCTCATCCCGCACCTCCCACCATACCCTGCCGGCGTGTCCCGCATGCCGGCGAACGAAAGTTGCGAACAAGTCTATCGGGTCGCACCGCTGATTGGGTGCGCCATCCGGTGACATCGGACACTGATTCCGGTGATGCCGGCCACCGATCGGAGCGCCGGCGACGCGTAGCGATTCATTCCCACTGCATCTTCTCTGTTTTCGTTAAGCGCTTCTTCCATCCCGTCAATGCGCCCTTGATTTGGTTGGATGAATTTCCCCCGGCTTGTTCAACTTCCTCGCCTTGGAAAACTTCAATTCAGGCCGCGCTCATTATGACACAGGTGGAGCCCGAAAGGGAGATCGGAGGATCGCGGTTGCGATCTTGGTGCGGGGCTAGCCGATCCTCATGAAGGGTTATGGCCTGCGCGACGTCGAAGGGAATCTCCCGGTCACGGAGAGAACCAATTTCACCATTCGGTACTCGGCCAAGTTCTTCACCGCCGTCGTCATCGACCACATCGGCAACCCGCACGAGCACTGGCCCTACGACATCTTCAACTGCGTGAAAGACGCCTCTGACCCGGTCTTCGAGGACAAAAAATCCACAATGGACTTCAAGGGGAATGTCGACGAATTATGCATCATGCCAGAGCTGGGGTTGGAGGAGATCACCATTCACCGCCGGCCCGAGAGACAGCTGCTCGCGAGGCGCCGTGGGTGTCGCGGCCGGTCAAACGAGCCGTTGGATTTGTCATCCGTCATCCAGAAGGCGGTCCAGGCAAAGTCGTAGCTGAGGACGGAATGGTCATTGATGATCAGGTGCAGAGCGGCGCGCAGCGGCTCACCCGAGAGCCCTTCCGCGGCGTTGACATATCCCGCGGGGGCGCTGTAGTCGATGGAACTCGAACTCGCAGAGGGCCCCATCCATGTCATTCCAGAAAAGATCCTCGGCACCCGTAACGGTCGGTGTACAAGTCCCCTCCGACATCGGTGAGTGGCTTAGATCGACCTGGCCGGACTCGCCTCCGCCGGATAGTCTATAAGCGTCAAGCGGCCGTCCGGCAATTTGGCTCCATCCCCCACCCTCCCGCTCCAGAGTCCGTTCTTGTTGGACCACTCCTCTGCGGGAAAGCCAACGAATCTCTGCGGATTCATGGGCGGTAGAGATCCTTGATCCGCCCGAACGTCATGCCTTCGACCGGGGTCGCCCCCACCGTTTCCACCAGAACCCGGTCGAAGATCGAAGGTCCCTCGCCGTAGTCGAACAGCATCACCGCAGCCGCGGCGCCCAGGTCCTCACGGGTAAAGGTCGCAAAAGCCGTGGTGTAGTCGATCGGTCCCGAAGAGAACGGGGGAGAATCGGTGGAGACACTGAACGACGCCGGTCCCAGGACCACCGTGAGCCGGATCGGCCCGCCGGTATAGCCGACCAGATAGCCGACGTCGTACCATTGGAGGCCCCCTTCGACATCCGCAGCGTTCACTTCAATCCGGCCGCCTTCCCATTGGATGGCGCAGAAAAAGAGCGCGCCGTCCGGAAAACCAGGACCGACAAAGAGTCCGCTCGCCCCTTGACCGGCGATACCGACAAATTCGGTCTCGATCGTTACCGTCCCGGAACCGGGGTCGATGGTCGCGTCACTGCTGATGGCGACCTCTCCCGGAATGGGGCCGCCGCCCAGGGTGACCGTCGTGCCCGCTTCGACAACGGCTCCCATTCCGGCGATGCGAGACCAGCCCGCCGGCATCCCGCCGGAATCGCCTGTGAAATGGTCGTCGAAGACGATCGCCGCCAAAGCTGATCGCGGGGCCGCCAGTGAAAGGAATACCAGAGGCAGTCCCAACAATAGGTACTGACAGAAGCGCCGCATCATAACGCACCTCCCGCCGGGCGCCGAGCCGCGACCCGGTCTTATTGTTCACCGGTCAACCGCTTCCAGACCCCCGCATCATTCTAACACCGAACCGACCGAACCGCCATTTGAAGAGGGGTTGGCAAAACCCAAGTGACAGCAATACGGAATTGACCGCCACCGGAAAAGGGGATTTGATAGGCGGCGACACCTGCCGGCTGATCACCTCTTTTAACATTAGGAGATCCTATCGATGACGATTCCCCCTTGCCCTCTTTGGCGGCGCCGCTTGGGCGCCGCAGCGCTCCGGACCGCCCTTGTTTTTCTCGGCCTTTCCACGCTGTGGACACACGCCATCGCCGCCGAGCTGACCGGCCATTGGGTCGGTTCGATCGAACTGCCCGGCATGAAGCTCGAGATCGATATCGATTTCGCCGGAAGCCCCGGCGCCTGGACCGGGGACATCACCATCCCGGCGCAGGGCGCGAGGGATCTCCCCCTGACCGCGATCACCCTCGATGGAGAGGCGGTCTCTTTCGCCATCGCGGATATCCCGGGCGAGCCGACCTTCAAGGGAATGTTAAACATCGATGAGTCAACCATCGCCGGAGACTTCACCCAGGAAGGGCAAACCTTCCCCTTCAAGCTCGCCAGCCGGCAAGGCCGGGGCGCGGCAGCCCTGGCTTCCCTCGAGGGTTTTGACGCCGTGGTGGAAAAGGGACTCAGCGACCTGAAGGTACCGGGGATCGCGGTCGCGATCCTGGTCGGAGGCGAGCCTATCCTCATGAAGGGGTATGGCCTGCGCGACGTTGAGGGGAATCTCCCGGTCACGACGGAAACCCTCTTCGCTATCGGCTCCTCGACCAAGGCCTTCACCGCCTTCGTCCTCGGCACCCTGGTGGACGAGGGGAAGCTGGAATGGGATAAGCCGGTCTATGATTACATCCCGGATTTCCGTCTGAAGGATATGGAGATCGGATCGAGGGTCACCCCCCGCGATCTGGTTACGCACCGCTGCGGGCTGCCGCGCCATGACCTGGTCTGGTACAACAACACGGAGCTGAGCCGGAAGGAACTCGTGGGCCGGCTCGCCGCCCTCGAGGCCAACAAAGACCTGCGCCAGAGCTGGCAGTACAATAATCTCGCCTATCTCACCGCCGGCTACCTGGCCGAAGTGCTGACCGGCCAGAGCTGGGAAGATTGTGTAAGAGAGCGGATCTTGCAACCGCTCGAAATGAACACCACCAACTTCTCGGTCGAGGCGTCGCAGAAAAGTGCGGATTACGCGCTCGGCTACCGGGAGGACGAGGGGCAGATCCTGCGCATGCCCTTCCGCCCCATCACAAACATGGGACCGGCCGGATCGATCAACTCCAGCATCGATGAGATGTCGCACTGGGTTTCGCTGCAGCTCTCGCAGGGAATGTATAAAGATGCGCCGCTGATCCAACAGGCGACCCTGGCGGATCTGCAGACGCCGCAGATGGTCATCGCGGCGCCGCCCGACCCGCGGCACCCGGAGCTTCCGCAGACGAGTTACGCTATGGGCTGGTTTGTACAACCGTATCGAGGGCACTACCGGCTGCAGCACGGCGGCAATATCGACGGTTTCACCGCGCATGTTTCCTTCCTCCCCCAGGACGGCATCGGATGCGTCTTCCTGGCGAATAAGAACGATGCAACCTTGCCGGTGTTGCTGGAAAGAGTCGCGCTCGACCGGATCTTCAACCTCGAGGGCCGCGACTGGATCGGGGAGTTTCTGACCCTGAAAACGCAGGAGGAGCAAGCCGGGAAGGAGGCGGAGGAAAAGGCCGAGCTGATCCGGGTCAAGGGGACCAAACCGTCGCATCCGCTGTCCGATTACGCGGGCGAATACGAGAACCCGGGATACGGCGTCATCCAGGTCGACCTGCGGGACAAGAACCTCGCCGTCGTGATCAACCACATCGCCAATCCGCTCGAGCACTGGCACTACGACGTCTTCAACTGCGTGAAAGACGCCTCCGACCCGGTCTTCGAGGAGACGAAGATCCAGTTCACAATGAACTTCAAAGGGAACGTCGACGGATTACGGATCGCGCTCGAGCCGTTGGTGGAAGAGATCATCTTTCACCGGCGGCCCGATGCCCGGCTCTCGGATCCCGCCTTCCTCGCCCACCTCGCCGGCTCTTACACATTGGTGGATGAGACCATCCGCTTCGAGTTGAAAGGAAACGGATTGATCCTGGTCGTCCCCGGCCAGCCCCCCTACGAGCTGATTCCGGACCGCGGCACCGAATTCAATCTCAAGGGGATTAGCGGATACAGCGTGACCTTCATCCTGGACAAGGATGACAGGGTGGAAGAAGTGCGTTTCAACCAGCCGAACGGTGTCTTCTCGGCCAAGCCGGCGGCGAAGAGGTGATCCTTCGGCGCCATCAGAGCCTTCTGCAAAAATCCAGCGTGCAAGCCCTGTTCATGACCAGACCTCCCCTGTCATCTGTTCAGGATGCGCAAACACTCCCGGACGGATTGTACAATGTGCCCGGCATCGATTCCGGCGACCCAGGGCCAGCAACTCCTGGAGCTTTATACCGAGTTTCTGTTCGGCATACCCCCCGAGGTATTGTTCAATAAGAGCCGGGGCGAACAGGTCGAATCCCGCGGCCACCGCCGTGTGGGTGGTGAAGAGGTTCCCGGCGCGAGTGACGGCCAGGGCGACTTCGAAAGGCTGCCCGCTCTCTTCCATAAAACTGCGGGCGCGCTCCAGTACGGCGAAAGCCGCATGCCCTTCATTCAGGTGGCAGACTTCCGGCTGGATGCCGAGCGCCCTCAGCAGCCGCCATCCGCCGATCCCCAGAAACAATTCCTGCTTGAGACGCAGCTCCGGCCCGCCCCCATAGAGCTCACTGGTGATCCCTCGATGAACGGGGAGGTTGGCCGCATCATTACTGTCCAGCAGGAAAAGTTTGACCCTTCCCACCTGGACCTGCCAGGCGCGCAGCCAGACCTTGTAACCGGGCAAGGCGATTTCCAGGCGCAACCACTCGCCATTCGGCTGGCGCAACGGCGTGATCGGCAACTGCCCGGGGTCGTTATATGGGAAGAGGGCCTGTTGCGCGCCGTCTTGGTCAATGATCTGGCGAAAATATCCCTGTTGGCAAAGCAGCCCCACGCCCACAACCGGCACGCCCAGATCGCTGGCCGCCTTGAGCTGATCGCCTGCCACATTGCCGAGTCCGCCCGAGTAGATCGGCAGCGCTTCACTCAACATGAATTCCATGCTGAAATACGCCACGCAACTCAAGGGAGCCTGCGGATACGCTCCGCCGAACCAGGTGGGCGCCTGCGCCGCCTCACGGCTTGCTTGTACAAGCACATCGATCTGTCTGCGGAGCGGCGGCCTTGCGGATAGAACCGTCACCTTGTGCTCTTTTACTCATCGTTTCTCCTCCGGCTTTGCGCCCGGCGAAGCCTTTGCCCCGCGCACCACTATCGCCAAGGCATCGCTGACAATCGCCTGGGCTTCTTCAATGATCCGATGCAGATGATCCTTTCCACGGAAACTCTCCGCATAGATCTTATAAATATCCTCTGTGCCCGACGGACGCGCCGCAAACCATCCGCCCTCTGTTACGACTTTCAAACCACCGATAGAAGCGCCGTTCCCCGGCGCTTGCGTGAGGATGGTTTGGATCTTCTCCCCGGCCAGATCGGAACGCCGGACTTGTTGTGCCGATAGATTTTTCAGGATTTCCTTTTGCGTGCGGTCCGCCGGAGCCTCCACGCGCTCCGCGACAGGCTCACCCAGCTCGCGCGTCAGCTCCTGGTAAATCTCGCCGGGATTGCGGCCCATCCGCGCCGTGATCTCCGCGGCGAGCAGCGCCGCGACGATACCATCCTTGTCCGTCGTCCAGACGCCGCCGTTCAGACGAACAAAAGAGGCTCCCGCGCTTTCTTCTCCGCCGAAACCCAGCGAGCCGTCGAGGAGACCATCCACGAACCACTTGAAACCGACCGGCACCTCGTGGAGCTTCCGCCCCAGCCGCGCAGCGACGCGATCGATCATCCGGCTGCTCACGACTGTTTTTCCCACCGCCGCCCGCTCGTTCCACCGCGGCCGATGCTGAAAAAGATAATGGATGGCGACGGCAAGGTAGTGGTTGGGCGGCAGCAATCCCGCCCCTCGGGTGACGATCCCATGCCGGTCATGGTCGGTGTCGCAAGCGAAGGCGATATCGAAGCGATCTTTCAGACCGATCAGGCTCTCCATTGCATAAGGCGAGGAGGGGTCCATGCGGATCTGGCCGTCCCAATCCACCGTCATGAACCGGAAGGTCGGATCGACGGTTTCATTGACGACGGTCAAGTTCAGTCCGTAGCGTTCGGCAATCCGCCCCCAGTAATGAACGCCGGCGCCGCCGAGCGGATCCACCCCCAGATTGATCTTCGCGTCGCGGATGACCTCCATGTCGATCACAGATCCGAGGTCGCTGATATACGCTTCGAGATAGTTATGCCGATGGGTCGTTGAGGCGCGAAGAGCCTTCTCATGGGGAATCCTCTTCACACCCCGGAGGTTATTCTCGAGGAGCTCATTCGCCTTGGCCTCGATCCAGCCGGTCACCGTGGTCTCCGCCGGACCGCCATTGGGTGGGTTGTACTTAAAGCCGCCGTCATGGGGCGGATTGTGCGACGGCGTGATCACGATGCCGTCGGCAAGTCCCGTCTTGCGCCCCAGGTTGTACATAAGAATCGCGTGGGAAACGGCCGGTGTCGGTGTGTATTCGTCACCCTCCGCGATCATCACATCCACCTCGTTGGCGGCAAGCACTTCAAGCGCGCCCGCGAGCGCCGGCGCTGAGAGCGCATGCGTATCGATGCCGATAAAGAGAGGACCGTCGATCTGCTGCCGCATTCGATACAGGCAGATCGCCTGAGTGATGGCTAGGATATGCCGTTCATTGAAGGCCCTGTCGAATGCGGAGCCGCGATGGCCGGATGTACCGAACGCCACGCGCTGCTCAGGAATGGCAGGATCAGGCGTCTCCGTATAGTAAGCTGTGACCAACTTCGTCACATCAACCAGCATTCCGGGTGAAGGCCGCTTTCCTGCCAGCGGACTTACTTTCATCGAGCCCTCCTATGCAATGATCTTGGCTATGGCGAAAGCTGCGGCTGCGGCGAGAGCGCCGATCAGCATGCTCTGAATCGCACTGCGCAGCAGTCGCGTACCAGTGAAGCGACCTTTTATATATCCAAATGCCGCCAGCGCCGCCAGGGTCGCCGCTGCTGAGAATACCAAACCTGTCCGCGCGTTGGAGAAAAGAAAATAGGGCCCCAGCAGCACAAAACCTCCGGCAATATACGCGGCGGCGATGGTGCCCTGCTGAGCCGATCCGCGCACATCCCATGCTACCGTATGTTCAGTTCGCAGATCCGGCGGAAATGGAATCCGTAGATGGCCAGCCGGATGGCCAGAGGCAGAGATCGCGGCCGGATGAAGGCCGTGGAAAATATCAGGGACCAATACTGCTTGCGCCCCTTTCCGGCGATGCCCAGTCGATAGGCGCAGCGGCAGACCGCCAGCAGGTCGTTCATATCGAGATGGGCGGCGAATTTGGGGGGATTGTATTCCTTCAAGAAGGTCCGGATGCGCCTGTAGTAAGGTTTCGGCGCGTAGATGTGAGACAGGACGCGCTCGTATCCTTCCTTCAGCGTCTTCATCGTCATCCGTGGTATAACATTCGTGGATCCATCGGTGTTATCCCCGGACATCTCATCAATCAGGCGCCCCTCCTTCTTCAAGCGCTCATAAAGTCGTGTTCCATGGGGCGCCTGGAGCAGGCCCACCATGGCCGTGACGACGCCGCTGCGCTGGATGAAATCGATCTGACGCTGGAAAATCGAAGGCGTATCACTGTCGAAGCCGACGATGAACCCTCCCTGCACCTCGAGACCGGCGCGCTGTATCTGCTTGACGCTTTCAACCAGGTCGCGGTTCCGGTTTTGAGCCTTGTTGCACTCGCGCAAGGCACTATCATCGGGCGTTTCGATCCCTACAAACACCGTTTCGAAACCAGCCGCCACCATCATGGCCATCAGTTCCTCATCGTCAGCCAGATTAATGGAGACTTCCGTATTGAAGGGCATGCCGGTTCGTCCCCGGCGCCAGCTGATCAGCGCCGGCAGGAGCTCCTGCTTGAGTTGTTTGCGATTGCCGATGAAGTTGTCGTCGACAATGAAGACTCCCCGGCGCCAGCCCCGGTCATACAAGTGTTGAAGATCAGCGATGACCTGCGCCGCTGATTTGGTGCGGGGACGATGGCCGAACAAGGTGGTGACATTGCAGAACTCACAACCAAAGGGGCAGCCTCGGGAGTACTGAATGCTCATTGATGCGTAATGTCTCAAATCGACGAGATCCCATAGGGGCGTGGGCGATTGCCGGAGATCAGCGAACTCTTTCGTGCTGTAGATCTCTTTGGCGCAGCCGTCCTCGAAATCCCGGATGAAGGGGGGCAAGGTCAACTCGGCCTCATTGAGAACGAAATGATCAACCTGTTCGAAGGTCTCATGCTCAGCGGTGAAGAGCGGCCCCCCCGCAACAACTTTGACACCGGCCTCTCTGCAGCGCGTCATCAGGGAGAGGGCCGATTCGCGCTGGATGTTCATCGCGCTGACCAGAGCCAGATCGGCCCAGGCGAGGTCTTCCCGGGTCAGGCCGGTAACGTTGGTATCGATCAGGCGTTTGTTCCAAGCTTTCGGCAGCAGGGCCGCCACGGTGATCAAGCCAAGGGGTTGGTGACCGGATTTCTTGCGCACAAAGGCCAGCGCGTACTTAAAGCTCCAAAAGGTGTCGGGAAACTGCGGGTAAATCAGTAATACATTCATGGCGCCCTTTCCTGCTTTACCGCGCGGCGGTGGAGTCTTTTATACAGTGAGTCGGCAAGACATTCATGGCGCCTTTTCCCGTTGTGCCGCGCGGCGTCAAGACTCTTCATACCATAAGAATCTTCGACGCGGCCGCTGAGGAAGGCAATCGGCCAAAGGATGGATAAAGGAGCTAGTCCTTTGGGTGGATGGGTCCGGCAGATTCCGCCGGTGGACGATCCGCGGGGATTTCGGTCAGCCGCTCTCGGTGGGCAAAGCTGGCCAGCTCCAAGCGCGTATGCAAGGCCAGTTTCTCCAGAATATTATGGACATGGCTCTTGACCGTATGGACCGCGATGTGGAGTTTGGCGGCGATCTCTTTGTTGCTCTTTCCACCGGCAATCTGATCCATGACCTCGCGTTCCCGCTTGGTCAGCCTGACCGCCCGCAGCAACTGGTCCGGGTTTCCATGTTGGATCGCGTGCTCCACGATCTGGGAAAAGAGCGAGCCCGCCAGAGGCGGCGGCAGAACCTTCTTGCCGGTGGCGACTTCCCTGATGGTATGCAGGAAGTCATCAAGACTGGCATCCTTGAGAATGAATCCCGAAACGCCGGCCTTGACGAAGGTAACGACGTCAACCTGGACAGGGATCAGGTCCATCACGATCACTTGAGTCTCAGGCAACTCCGTCTTGATCGAATGCACCACGCGCACGCTGTTCTGGCTCCTTAGACCGGTATCCAGCAGGACCACTTGGGGCTTCAGTTTCCTCGCCTTTGTTAAAGCATCTCCATTGCCGGTCGTTGCCACGGCCTTAATGTCGGGCTGTTCATTGAGCATGGCCGTGATCCCTTCGCGCAGCAGGCGATTGTCTTCGATCAGCAGTACCCGAATCCTGGTCATGAGTGATTCTCCCTCCCAGCGCGGGCGAAATCGATAAAGCCGCGCTCCGGATCGGTGTGGATGAGCTTCACCCGCACCCGATCCCCCACATCGAGCCCCTGCATTCCTTCGGTGATGCGCCCCTCCACCGGTGGGTTGAAGATGCGCGCCCACGTCCCCTTGGGAGAGGTGCCGGTGACGACGCCGTCGAACAGGTGTCCGATTCGACGATCAAGCAGGCAGGCTGCCGCCGTCTTGACCAGCCTTTGCGTCATGAGATCCGTGCTCAACCGCTCCGGCAGCATGGGAAAATTCTGGGGCGGTGTGTAGATCGAGGTCGTGTTGGCGGCGGCATGCGCATCCACCGCCGAGCCCGATGGCACCAGGGTGCTGACATCAGCAACGGCCACCATCACCTTGACGCCGCCTCCCGGGAGCGCCGGGGCCGGAAAATCGGGTTCGAGCCCGCGCCGGCGTATTTCCTGCCGATCCGTCATGCGGTCAAATGTTTCCATACCAACGATGCGTTCGCCGAGGTGGACTTGTTCCATGCGTCTCTTGAACTCGCCCTTTGCTTCTCCGGGACCCATAATGTATATAGACTCCGCGTCACGCAGGCGAGCGATGATCGCATCGTAGTATTTGTTCAAGTGTCCGGTAAGCGATTTCTCGCGACTGTCGTCGGCCGGAACTTGCTGTGCTTCATACGATCCCTTGAGGGGTGCGTCACCCACCGGCTTTTCCGGTCTCCTGAAAGCCCAGCGGGCTTTGTTATGATCGCAACCTCTTTAATGTACAGGCTCCCTCCCTCAATGGGATCGATTTTATCTCATCATGCTGGAATCCTCAAATGCCTCTTTCGGTGAAATCCTTTCTTCACCTCGAAAATTAGTGTAGAGGATGAAGGAAGGGAACAGCAACCCAAGGAGGACCCGCATGCGACCGGAGATGCTGGAGGAGATTGAGAGAGAGATCACACGGCTGCGCCGCCGGTACGCGATGCTCATGCGTGAGAGGACCGGCGTGCGGGAGGTCATCGCCCGGTGGGCCGCTCAGGCCACCGGCCTCTGCTGGTTTGTGCCTCTTGAAGATGTGGTCGAATCCGACATCGACGTGGAGATCACGCGTGAAGTTCTCATTGTTCGCGCCAACAGGACCTGGCCCGAACCCGCGATCCTGATAGGTATCCTTCCCGTGCCTCCCGGATTCGATCCCGAGCACCCGATCATCCGATTTACCGAGGAGACTCTGGAAGTGCGGATCCGGCGCGTCCGTTCCGGGGGGTCGCGATGAAGACCCACTACGAGATCCTTGGTGTTGCGAGCTCCGCCACCCCCGCGGAAATCAAGAAGGCGTACCGCACCCTCGCCCTCAAATACCATCCGGACAGAAACCCTGATGACAAGAGCGCCGAGGAAAAGTTCAAGGAACTGGCCGGATCTTACGAGATTCTCTCCGATCCGGAGAAGCGCCGAGAGTATGACGACACCTTGGCGGGCCGGGCGCCATCCGGAACCGGACAAGGCGGCCCCTTCGGGGCTGACGGATCGGCCACTTACGCGTCGGATGCGCCGTCGATGTCGATCGACGAGATCCTGCGCCGTTTCGGCGGCATTTTCGGCGGAGAGTTCGGCGAGACGATCCACCGCTCGCGCGGCGCGGCCCGCCCCGGGTATGATGCCGAGGTCCAACTCGAGGTCGACTTCCGCACGGCGGCCCTGGGGGGAAAGGTTTCTGTCTCACTCTCAAGCGCGGTCGCCTGCCCGCGCTGCCGTGGACGGGGCGCCGTGGGTGACCATCCGGAATGTACAACATGCCGGGGGAGTGGGCGGGTCACCGCGCAGTCCCGGGATAAGGGGCAGTTCTTTACCATGACCCGCCCCTGCGCGGCCTGTCACGGCACCGGCGTCGATCCCGCTAAGGAATGCCCGGAGTGCCGCGGCGAGGGCACGGTCGAACGAACGCGCACGCTCAACATCACCATTCCGGAAGGAACGAAGGATAAGGCGATTCTCAGCCTTAAGGGACTGGGGGGCGCCGGGACGGGGGGTGGTCCGTCAGGGGATCTTTTGGTCCATGTCAATGTACGCCCCGATCCGGTCTTCCGCCGCGAGGAGAATGATATTCACTCAGAGGTCCCGGTTCCCGCGGCCACCGCGGCCCTCGGAGGCAAAGCGCCGATGCAGACCCTTCGCGGGCGGGTCCAGCTGGCCATCCCGCCGGGAACCTCATCCGGCGCGCAACTCAGGCTGCGGGGCCAGGGTATCCGTGGAGGGGATCATGTCGCGCGGGTCATGATCACCGTGCCCGGGAAACTGACCTCGAAACAGCGGGAGCTGTTCGAGGCGCTGGGAAAGTGCGGGGCGTGAAAGTCCGGCGCCTCGAATAACCTGATGCGCCCCACCCTTATGAATCGTCGTCTATCAGCTTCCGGTGGATGCGGCCGGTTGACCGGGGAGCAGAGATCGGACCTGATCCAGAAGCGATTCCATATCAAACGGTTTGTCTAACAATGCCACGGCGCCCTGTCGCAACGCCGCTGCATGGGTTTCCGCGTCGCCGAAAGCGGTGATCAAAATCATGGGGGGCGCTTTTGGGATCCGATGGAGCCCTTCCACAACCTCCATCCCCGTCAAGCCAGGCATCCGGATGTCAGAGATGATGACGTCGTAGTGCTCTTCATTGGTCTCGTTGACATAGGACGTCAGGTGGCTCAGGAGATTAATCCCGTTACTGCACTGGGTGACATGGTAGCCATCCTTGCGCAGCACCGAGGCAATCAGACGACACATCTCGTTATCATCCTCAGCGAGGAGGACCCGGAACTTCTCTTTCATTTGCACATCTGATTTCGGATGGGACTCCATATTCTTCTTTCGCATGGCTGTGCTCCTTTCCATTCCTCCGTCACCGAGATCCGGCTGGACGGCTGTTACGATGAGATTCACATTGCAGAGAACTCAACCGCTCTCTCCATAGAATGGATCAAGGATCGTGCCATGTGCCGTTGGACATTTCGCATGCATTAGGGCCGGGCAACGGGCGCCGGCGTTGGGGCATAATGCCCCTGGCGGGCAGATTGCCCCGGATGGGGGAACTAAAAAATTAACTTCAGCCGCTCGCGTCGCTCACGCCGCCCGCGTCGATTTCCCCCTCCTCGTGGCGGCGGAGTTTGCGGTAAAGGGTTTTTCGATCGAGACCCAAGACGCGCGCGGCCACCGTGCGATTGCCACCGACAGTTTCGAGCACGTGCTGGATGTAGCGTCGCTCCACCTCATCGAGGGGCGCCAGCTCCTGCGGATTCTCACTGCTCAGGATCACGTGGCTTCGTCTGTAATCCCGGATGCGCTCGGGAAGATCCTCAACCGATATCTTTTCGAATCGCGTCAGAGCGACGGCCCGTTCCATCGCATTGCGAAGCTCCCGTACATTTCCCGGCCATGGATAGGCGAGGAGCTTTTCGGCCACCGCGGTCGAGAGGCCGGTCACCGGTCGTTGTTCCGCCAGATGTCTCGCAGGACGCCCACCAGACCGTGGCCGAGCACACCGGCATCGTGGGCCATGTCTTTTTCAAATAAGGTGATCTCGCGCTGGATGGTGAGAAATGCATCTATGGCGAGCAGCAAAAACGCTCCCAACGTAAGGATCACGATAAGCTTGGCAGCGAGTTTCATGACATCCTTCCAGACAAGGCCAATCACTTTTCCCGACACCATACACCCGATGCCGAGTCATCCGGAATCTCTATCAGGCCGCTTTCCGGGGGATGGGAGTGGTTCCAGGCGAGGGATCAGGCAACGGCGATTCCGGCACACCCACGGGCTCGATGATCACCCCCTGCAGCGGCGGGAATCCCCAGGCAGCCCGGCTTAATGTACACCGCCGGTAGGAATCCTCATCCCCCCGCATGGAGGCGCCGTCCCAATCGACGTGGAAGACCCGGCAGGCGCTGGGCCGCCGCGGATAAATCGCGCAATGGACCGACACGCCGATGTTCCCCTCAAGGGCGATGCAGCGGACGGGAAAAGTCGACGTTCCCTTCATGCAGGCGAGAAAAGGGCCGGCCGCCTCGGTCCATTCCGCGGGGACCCCACCCGGGGTTAGATCGTCGGTTTCACCGTAATAGAAGGCGACATGATAGGTGGCGCAGCAGGCGCCGCAGGAAAGGCAGGCATTGGCGGTGGGAAGAGGATCCCCAATGCCCGTCGCATCCGCCTCCCGCCCCCCGTGAATCTCCATAGAGCATCCTTTGATCGCAGAAGAAGTCCCATACCTATACGACAAGAGGACCGCGAAGGGCCCTCGGATCGCTGAAATGTCGTGTGATCAGCCGGATTCTCGATCGCGCGGCAGAATCCGGCAAGAGGGATTTTTACCCCCCTACAAAAAAACAATTGCCGGCGAGTCTTTAAGGATGAACGCTTAATAAAAAGAGGGCCGATCTTCTCATTTTGCAAGCGTAGAACGGGCACGGCCTGTCGGCGGCGCAACCGCTCGCGAACCCGCTGAATTACATTGTCTGCCTCGACGGGCGGTAGAGCCCGCGGATGGGTCCCGCACAAAACCGATATCCCATCATGATCAACAACCCGTCCAAGAATGGCTTCCCGGCTTATCAGGGCTTTTGATGCGGCGACTTCTTGTACAAGTCGCTCTTCGTTCGTAAAAAGATCCCTGAGTCTGATACTGCGGCCCGGGTCCGTCTCCAACACCTCCCAGATCGAGGGCCAGGAAACTCGCTGGGCCTCCAGCCAGGTCCGTTCTTGCTTCGAGAGTTCGCTCCCCCTCTCCTCGAGGAACCAATGCACGAGCGGCTTCCCCTTGATCAAAATGTGATATAGCGCCCATGGAGTGCAGATCTGTTCGACCGTCTCCCAATCGTTAAAGTCCTTGCAGGCGCGTTCGAACCACTCCCCCCCGAATCGATGGATCCCGGTGTGCATGAGTAGGTCGACGAGACGCCGGTCTCCATCGTGGATGGCCGCGGGACGCCCGGCTTACTCGCTCTCGCGCTGAACACGCGGCAAACAACATTTCTTGTACTTGCGACCGCTGCCGCAAGGACACGGCTGGTTGCGCCCGATTTTAGCGCCGGTTATGGTCGGGGGCCTCTCAGACTCCAATCCCGGTAGCGGGGAGGAAACGCCGGCCGGCGGGTTTTTGTTCACTGCGAACGATGTCCCCGCTTCGTAGGGCATGGTGAAACGCACTTCCAGATCATCCTCGTCATAGAACGACAAGCATACAGGTTCATCGAGGCCTTCCCGGCTGAAGATATGGCTGTGCTTGGCGAAGAGCGCGACCAGAGAGGTGGCACAAGCGGAGACCACCCGAAGATCATGCTCCGTCAGGGGTCTCGGTACACCATCCTGATCTCGATGATTGACGATAGGATAGGCGTCCGGACCTGCCACGGGCCATCCATGTTCCGTCACCTCGCGAAGCATCACACCCGGCAGATCGGCGCCGCGTTCGTAATCGAGCGACAGCGTGGTCGTACCCATGTCGATCGGCGCGTCGGTGTCATTTCCTACATGCGCGGCATCTAGGAAGTTCTCAAGGGCCACCTTCGAAGGGAAAATAATGAAGCCGCGACTTTCTCCCAGAATACCGATGATGGAAAGGCAGGCGCCTTCTATGCCGAGCTGTGGGATGTCGAGCCGCAAGACTTGATCCTCGTTGGCGAACTTCCAAGGCGCGAGGTGATAGAGGACCTGCGCTATGCGGAAAAGGCCATCGAGCAGCTCCGTGGAGAGGACTCCTTCCTCGAAGTAGCTCCGTTCTGTTCCAAACCTCTCTACCCCTTCGGATTGGGCCATCGCTTCGAGGATTCTATTCAGCTCCGGCGTCGGCGCCTTCACGATCTCGAGATCCGGGAAGGCCTGCTGGAGTTCATGCACCGCCAAGGCATCGTCCACGCGCACGCGCGGCGGCCGGCGTGGCGGGCCCACAAGAGGCGACTTCATTGCATTCTGTAACATCTCACTGAGGGAAACTGAGCCCTTCCTCGGATCGAGCAGCGTGAACGAAACAACGATGTCATCCGGCAACTCGAGCCAAAGAATCAGCTCGGGCCGGTATGGTCCGCCCTCGGTGATATAAAAAGGAGAGAGCAACCGTCCTCCGACCCACTCGTGCCGTTTCAAACCGGTCCTGGAACGGCCCGCCCTGGATCTTCCCAATTTCTTAGGCTTCGTCATACCGATGACTATACAGATTTCGAATCGGTGTGTCTAACAAGAGGATTCACAAAAATCGAAGAGTCGTGACGGGTGGCAGCGCGATCTTCGGCACCGCCGATAGTAAGCGTGCCGAACGCCAACGAGAACCGGGAGAACAACAAGCTTGCCGGTCCCACGCGGGGCCGACTGCGCGGCATGCAATGAGAGTGCCCTTGGTCCGGAAGATAGCCATGGGCCTGGCCTGCCTGGAACCGCTCAAATTTCCCACCGGGACCGTGATCGAATTCCTCACCCTTTTGTACTTGATGCACCACGATGATTTGATGGAGATGCTGCCGGCGGATGGGCGGCGGATCGCTGCCCCGGCCTAACCGGGGCAGGGGCTTGCGATGTGTCTGCGATTCCGAGTATTGTTTAAAGCACCGATATACTTTACAGAGTCATTAACGCCTGAATGCCCTCCGGCCGGAGGGGCGATGTCGGGCTGGATTGAGCCAATATGCCTGAACATTCGAGCTCCTATCCCCCAAGCAGCGACCGGGTAGTTCGTGTCTTCGTTTCTTCAACATTCCTTGATATGCGCGATGAACGGGACTACCTAGCGAAAGTTACATTTCCCAAATTGAGGAAATTGTGCCGGCAACGCAATGTTGAATTTATCGACGTGGACCTGAGATGGGGCGTGACGGACGAGCAAAAGGCCGAAGGCAAGGTGCTGCCAATCTGTCTGGCTGAAATCGAAAGGTGCCGACCCTATTTTATCGGATTGATCGGCGAGCGCTACGGCTGGGTCCCTGAGAAGATTGGAGCGGATCTCATCGAAGAGCAGGGTTGGCTGGAAGGATGCGGGCAAAAGAGTGTAACCGAACTCGAGATACTGCACGGCGTTCTCAAAAATCCGGCCATGGCTAGCCACGCCTTCTTTTATTTTCGCGACCCGCGGAAATCGCGGGAGATTGAGCGCAGAATCAGGGCAGAGCGCGGGTATAGGCCGGAACCGGAATCCTCATCACTAAAACTCGCAGCGCTCAAAGAGAAGATCGAAACAAGTGGACTCCCGGTGCATCGCGGCTACCTTAACGTGGAGGAGCTCGATGAGCGGGTGCAGCGGAATCTGACACGGGTTATAAACAGTCTTTATCCGGCGGATGCGCGATTTGATCCTCTCGATCAGGCCGCCGCTGATCACAAGGCATTCGCCAAACGTAGATTAGGCTTCTATATCGGGCGCGAAGAGTATTTCGCAGCCATCGATGCCCACATCGAGAGCGAGAGCCAACCGCTCGTCATCTTGGGAGAGTCAGGCTCCGGAAAATCCGCCTTCTTGGCCAACTGGGCGGCCAAGGCCAATGAGAATCGGAATGAGCAAGTCTTCCTGCTGAGTCACTATATAGGATCGTCGCCGCACAGCACCGATTGGGCCACTATGCTCAAAAGGATCATGGGCGAAATCAAACGCCTGATGGGAGTGGCTCAGGATATTCCCAATGATCCCGCCGGTTTGCGTGCGGCCTTCACCAATTGCCTCCATAAGGCCGCCGCCAAGGGCCGCCTTATCCTGATACTGGATGCCTTGAATCAATTGGAAGATGTGGATGGGGCGCCTGATTTGATATGGCTTCCTCCGCAGATCCCAGCCAATGTCCGAATAATCCTGTCGACCCTCCCCGGGCGGGCGTTGGATGAATTGGAAAGGCGACATTGGCCGACGCTGACGATTAAGGGGCTCGATAAGGACGAACGCCGTCGATTTATTCGCAAATTCCTAAGGCCATATGCCAAATCTCTCAATCCGATCCAGATTGACCGCATTGTAGAGGCCGATCAGACCCGCAATCCGCTCTTCCTTCGAACGCTGCTGGAGGAGCTTCGGTTATTCGGGAAGCATGAGGATCTCGACGGGCGCATCGACTATTATCTTGAAGCCGAATCGGCGAAGCGTCTTTATGTGAAAGTCCTCGGTCGCTGGGAGGGGGATTACGAGGAGTCCTGCAAGGGATTGGTGCGGCAGGCGATGTCCTGTATCTGGGCGGCGCGGCGGGGGCTCTCCGAAAGCGAGCTCCTCGACCTCTTGGGTCCACTGCAGGAGCGGCGGAGCGGGACCTCGTTTTTTTTCGGCAAATTCGGATTTCCAAAACACAAAGATATGCAAACGGGCACTCCACTTCCCGCCGCATACTGGGCTCCACTCTATCTTGCCGCGGAGGAATCCTTGATCCTGCGCTCGGGTTTGTTGGACTTCGCGCATGATTACCTGAGAGAGGCGGTCGGGGACGTGTATCTCGAGTCCGATGAATCCAGGAAGGCAGTTCACATCCGGCTGGCCGACTACTTTGACAATTCAGAACCAGGCGGTAGAAGAATCGATGAACTTCCCTGGCAGCTGAAATCGGCTCGCGAGTGGAAGAGGCTCTATGGCCTCCTATCCGATCTGGATTTTTTCAATGCCGCCTGGAAGACGGATCCATTAGAGATAAAGAGTCATTGGGCGGCGCTGGAAAGCAACAGCGATTTCAAAATGACGGTGGCGTATCAGCCGGTCCTGACAGATCCGGCCCGTTTCCGGGATTTCGCATGGAATGTCGGCAGGTTGTTCTACGACACAGGTTACTTGGAGCAGTCACTGAAACTCAGGGATTTCAACGTCACCGACTCATTCCAGCTGAAGGAATACGAAAACATGGCATCGGCCCTTCACAATCGGGCGTCCACACTGAACTCCCTGGGAAGGCGGGAGGAGGCCGCCCGCTCCTACGAAGAGGCGGAGAAGTTATACAGAAAATTGGAAGATTCTGTGGGCCTGGCGGTATCGCTGAACAGCCAGGCGGTCTTCTTTTTGGAGATAGGCGAGACTGAAAAGGCAATGAACTACTTGAATGAAGCCAATTCGCTTTACGCCTCAATCGGCGACGACTTGGGCCAAGCCCAGTGCATGATCAATCAAGCCGAGATCCACCACCAACGCGGCGACCTCGACAAGGCCATAGAGCTTTTTGAGTCAGCCGAGACGCTTTGCCGCAGGCATGGCGACCGCCTGCTACTGTCCACCTGCGCTATAGGGCGCGCCTCGGCTTATTTTGATCGCGGTGACCGGGTGGAGGCGTTTGAGCAGAACCGTCGAGCGGTGCCATTGGCCCGTGAGCTGGGAGACAAGGACAGGCTTATTTCGGTTCTTTACACGCAGGGCCTCATCCAATTGGAACAGGGTAAAGCCACCGAAGCCAGTGGCAAGTTTGAAGAGATCGAGCTCATCGGCCGGGATTCGGGATTCATCAGAGGAGTGATCTTTGGCCTTCTTGGAAAAGCCTCAGTAGCGGAGAAACTCAACGATCTCAAAGGAGCGCTGGAATACTATCGCGAGGCTGAGTCTGCATGCCGGAACACCTCAAGCCGGGACCGGCTGGCCGAAATCTTGTCGAATCAGGGTTTGATACTTCAGAAACTGGGGGAACATCTTCAATCCCGCAAAAAGTATGAGGAGTCTGAATCGATAAGCAAGCAAATCGACCACCGCCCCAATCTGGCCACGGCGCTGCGGGACCAGGCCATTCAGCTGTGGAAGCAGGGCCGGCTGGGCGAGGCTTTGGCAAAATCGCGGGAATCTGAAGAATTGTACAATAAAATGGACCACAAGCAGGGCATGGCCATTTCGATGGATGATCAAGCGACCATACTGCGGGATGGCGGCCGGGTGGGAGAGGCCCTGACTCTAATGAAGAGCGCCGAGAAGCTCTGGCGTGAACTGGACAACAAGATCGGTATTGCTGTCTGCCTGGGCAATCAAGGGCTGGCATTGCAAAAGCTGAAAGACTTCGACGGGGCGATGAAGGCGCACAAGGAGGAAGAGGGCATATACCGTGAAATAGATTTCCTCGAGGGGCTTCAGCGAAGTATAGGCAACCAGGGCGTAATCCTCGAAACCCGGGGTGACTTGGACGGCGCCATGAAGTGTTACAAATATCAAGAGCGGATAGCCACCCAACTTCGAACCATGTCCGAGGTAATGACCAGCATCGGCAATCAGGCCCTGATCTGGGACAAAAGGGGAAACGCCGGGAAAGCATTAGAGCTGCTGCGGCAGACCGAAACCTATTTCCGGGAGCACTCAGAACTAATCGATCTGCAGCTGGCGCTGGGAAATATCGGACAGATTCTGGAGGAACAGGGAGATTCGAAGGGGGCGCTGGAGCGATTCCGGGAGATGGAGGCTATTTGTCGCGAGGCTGGCCACCCGGAAGGACTCAAGAAGAGCCTCAGGTGCCAGGCCGATCTTTACAATGACAGGGAAGACCATGAGAAGGCGCTGGCCTGCGCCGCAGAGCTCGAGAAGATTTCAGCCGAGACGAATGATGACATCGCGCTGGTATCGAGTCTTTCACGCCAAGCCCATTGTTTTAAGAGAATGGGTGATCCGGGGAAGGCTCTCGAAACGTTGAAGCAGGAAGAAAATATCTGCCGCAATCTGGAACATGGAGCCGCGACCGCCGATTGCCTCTATCGCCAGGCGCTTCTCATGGTGTCAGCGGGCGATCCGAGTGCGGCCCTGGCGACTCTCGCCCCCCGCCGGGAGCTCGAGATAGATCCCGGCAACGAAGATGTGACGCTGACGATTCTGCGTCTCGAAATCGCTATTTTGCTAAATCAAGAAGGGCTCGATGGCGCCCAGGCGGCGCTCGGCGAATATGACGGAATCATTCAGAACCTTGATGATGCTGAAGCGCGGGTGTGGAGCCTCGGTATTCATTCATTGATCGAACAAAAAAGGGGAAAGATGGATGAGGCCCAGCGCATCTTAAAGGAACAACGGAGACTTCTCGAGGAACACGGGTTGAAGAGCGATTTATTGGCCAATATCACCGCCCAGGTCAACATCGCGCTGGATAGGCAACAAACACGGGAAGCCCTCGCCCTGCATCTGGATCACGAACAAGTCGCCCGCGAGATCGGGAATAATGATCAACTCAAAGAGGGACTCAAGATGCAGATCTGTATCTTAATGGACCTCGATGAATTGGATAAAACCTGGGAGAAGCGCATCGAGTGTGAAGCGCTCTGCCGGGAGTCCTCTGATGAGGACGGCTTGGCCCTATGCACCCTCATCAAAGCTGCAACACTCGAACATCGCGGGGAGCAGGCCGCCGCCGAGGCCGCCTGCCGGGAGGGACTTGAGGGCGCACGCTGCCTGCCGCCCGAGCGCCGGGATTTCATCAAGGGGAAGCTTAATGAGATTCTCCGCCGGGTAACTTGAAGCGGGCAGTTCGACCGTAATGGTTTGGGATACAGCCAGTTACATCCAAACAAATCGGTTGGCAGGGTCGAGGATCGGCTGCGTTTCTGCACGCCACTCTGATGTCGCGGACGACCTCAGCGCTGGAAAATACCGCTCTCCGCCAATAACTCGCAATCTACCAGTTGTCCTCGCTAACAGCGTTGCCCGCAGAGATACGATTGGAGGTAGTCATCTTAGAGTCGATAGTCGGAGGACTCCATCACCGTTATTTCCGGCGCGTCGCTTAAGTCGGGGAAAATTGCCGGAAATCACCATCCACCCTGGATTTCGCTTGCCGTTACCCGGCCAAAATGGCCTATCGTTTCTCACTTCAGCTAAGCTGCACAATCCAATATCATAGAGCTGGCTTCAAAGCCTGGGCCAGGAAGGGAAACAGTCCACGATCTCGGGTCTAAAGACAATGATAGAAGCCACAGGCTGACCGGCCGCTTAGAAAACGGAGGACGGATAGACATCATTTGACTCGCGCCCTCCTTCGCCATCGTGTAATTTATGCAAGGGCAAATCTCCTGTCGCCCGAGGGTTGTAATGATGACCTTTAATGACAAGACGCTTGTCGAAGCTGGGAACCGCTTCACTCACGGAGCCGTGTACCACGCTCTCTATGATCGTCCACTGGCTGCGGCCCGAAGGGTCGTGATTGACTACGTGCCTGAGGAATCCAGCGTTTTGGACATTGCCTGCGGAACGGGTGAGCTCTGCTTTGAGCTGGCCTCGAGGAAAAACTGCCGGGTCGTGGGTGTTGACTTGTCGCGCCGCATGATCGAGTACGCTCGGAAACGCAACCGCAGCTCACAGATCCGCTTTGAGCAGGGCGATGCGACGCGACTCTCCGGTTACGCGATAGATACTTTTGATTATGCGACGATTCTACTTCTCTTGCATGAAGTACCTAGAGAGATACAGATCGCCGCGCTCTGTGAAGCTTTGCGGGTCGCGCGCAAGGCAGTCGTTGTCGACTCACAGGTTCCGCTGCCGAGGAACCTTCACGGGATCGCCCTGCGGATTGTCGAGGCATCAGGGGGACGAAGTCACTACCGGCCATTTGCGGATTATCTGGCGGCCGGCGGCATCGGAGGCATTCTTTCCGATCCCCGCATTAAAGCCTCGCCGGTCAATCGCTCGACATTTTGGCACGGCTGCCGAGAGGTGATCGTGCTGCAGCGACGGACCTAAGGCAACACGATCAGCCTGCGGCTTTCGGTCTGGGCCGTACCCCGCTAAAACTCCATCGGTTCTATTCCATCGGTCGCCGACCGGGATGATCGGTCTCCGAAGAGCCACCCGGCCGGTTGGTTTCTGGCAAGTGGATCCATTCCGCTGGAATGGGTGGAGGGGCCGGGAGCCGATTCAAAAGCAGGGCGAACTCGCACTGATCACTGAATCCACAAAAGGCGCAGCCGCATGGTGGTCTACGCCACGAGTCGCAAATCATGTTTAACGCCGCCGAGAACCGGATGAGCGACAAGCTTGCCGGTCGACGACGGAGGCTGCTTCAGTTCCGGATACGGGTCTGGAATCCCGTGGATCGCCTGTGATGGACGCAAATGATTGTAATATCGAACATATTCTGAAACAACCCTGCGGATGTGATCAACACCGAGGAAAACAAAGTGGTTCAACGCCTCCTCCCGTAACGTCTTGTTGAAGTGCTCGCTTTGTGGTGATGCGTTCGGGACGCCGTAGCGAATGGACAATCCTTTGATGTCCATAATCTCGTGCAACCATCGGTCCCGGTGGCAGTGATAGCTGCACCTTCTGCCGCACTGCTCCACAATCACCTTCCTTTCATTCTGACCGAATATGCCGTCATTGTCGTGGACAAGGAAGCGAGGAGTCATGTCCCAGGAAGTGTCTTCACGGAGCTTTTGTTTCACCCGGAAGCCCGTCGGGTTGGTGGTTGCGTTAACATGTACAATCCGGCGCAAGTCGATCTCCATGATTATGAAAACATAAGCAACGGTGAAAGGGTGATGTATTGAGTGAGAAAGTCACAGGACCACAGTTCCTCGACAATCTTGTCCTCGCCTCACTCGAAGCGGTGTCAACCGATGACCGTGTCGGGTTTAACGATGATGAGAGGTTGAAACCAGCCCGACCAGAGCCTGCGGATGAGGACCCAGAAGACGCGGCCCCCTGCCCAAGTCGTGTCCGCTTGTGGCTCCGCTGGTAGACAGTTGCTGGCGCATGGCCATAGCACAAATGGGGAATTGCCCTACCGCATGGGATTACGGCCTTTTCGCGGAGGACGGGAGCCAGAGACAAAGGCCGCGCATGAACCCTCGGTGGATTGCACCAGCGGCAACGGCCAACCGGTGAGCACGAAGTGACCGAGGTGGGTGACTCCTCCCAATGGGCCCTGACGCCAAGTGTATATTCGATATTGTGTTGCATGGTTGGGGCGCGATTGATTCCTCACCGCGAAAGGCCATGGAGGACCCCAATCGGCGCCAGCGTCCTTACTATCCTATAATTTCACCGTGTAAGGAATCCGAATGTCGGCAAACAAATACTGTGGGTGTTGACCAGCTGTGTCTAGGCCGTTGGGAATAGGAGGTGCATCATGCGGCGCATTCTTTTTATGGTTGGGATCATGGTTGTGAGCCTGCCGTCGTTGTCCCATGGAGCCATGCGTACCGTATGTCCGGACGGCTCCGGTGACTACATCACGATACAAGCCGCAATCAATGCTTCCGTCAATGGAGACGTCATTGTTCTTTGTAATGGCATTTTCCTAGGGGATGGCAACCGAGATATCGATTATCTCGGCAAAATGATAACCGTGCGTTCACAGGGGGGAAATCCCGAGGCCTGCATCATCGACTGCGGAGGCAATCCCCACCGTGGATTCAACTTCCATTCTGGTGAGGGAAGCGGTTCGGTGCTGAAGGGAGTCAAGGTCAGGAACGGTTTCGCCGCAACAGGCGAAGGTGGCGGGATCTACTGCGACGGGGCTTCACCGACGATCGATAATTGCATTCTTGAAGACAATGTCTGCCCCGGTGGGTATGGAGCCGGCTTCTTCTGCAGGAGCAGCTCCCCTGCGCTCAATAACTGTACATTCTTCAACAACGGCACGGGTGTGGAAATCGCCGGAGGGGGGATGGCCTGTCTCGATTATTCCTCCCCAATCCTTACCGGGTGCGTTTTCGAAGAGAATCGGGCGCAGGCCGGCGGGGGCGGCATGATCTGTGCGGGGATTTCGAATCCAGCGTTGACGGATTGCCAATTTTGGGGGAACAGCCTTCAGCAGATCCCCGGCGCCTGGGGGGGCGGCCTCTTCTGCTGGTCCAGCGCTTCCCCCGTCTTGGAGGGGTGCCTCTTCGATGGGAACCTGGCCACCTGCGGTGGAGGGATTGCCTGTTATGACCACTGTGATCCCGTGTTGACCGGATGCGTCTTCTCGGAAAACGCCTCGGGCGGAGGGGGCGGGGCTTTCTTCAAATACATCTGCAACCCTCAACTCGTCGATTGCACATTCAACAACAACAGCGGCGATTATCCGGTAAACGGATCCGGAGGAGCCATCCTTTGCGACGCCTCATCTCCCACATTGACAACGTGCACGTTGGCCGGTAATTACGCCACGACCAGCGGGGGGGGCATCTATCTTTATCAATCCTCACCCTCGATCGAGCGGACGATCATTGCCTTCAACACAATCGGGGAATCTGTTTATTGCTACGGCACCGGCAGTTCCCCCACACTCACCTGCTGCGATGTTTATGGGAACGCCGGCGGGGATTGGGTCGGATGCATCGCCGGCCAATCGGGCCTTAACGGCAACATCTCCCTGGACCCACTCTTCTGCGACGCTGCCAACGGCAATTACTGCCTGGCGGATGGATCTCCCTGTGCCCCGTTCACAGCCCCCAATCCGCAATGCGACCTGATCGGCGCCTGGCCGCCCGGCTGCAACGCGGGTGTGGCCGAGGAGACTGTCGTGGAATCCGGACTCGGGCTGGAAGCTTTCCCGAGCCCGTTCACAACATCAGCGAGTATCAGGTATTCCCTGCCTGCTCGCGCGGTGGGGGCATTGGTGCTTCTCGACATCTATGACACGGCGGGCCGAAGGGTGCGCCGGCTCGTCGACAGCCAGCCGACCACTCAATTGGCGACGGTGGAATGGGACGGCCGGAGCCAGAACGGCGAGCGCATGGCGGCGGGAATCTACTTCGCCCGGCTCGGCGCCGGAAGGGAAAAGGTCAGCCGGCCCCTCATCTTGATTCGATGATATGGAACGACCTGTCAATACGATCGCCCTCAATGAATCGGGGGCGGTCGTATTCTTTATACAAGAGATATGTGGAAGACCGGGCGCTTCGACGATGAGTCGCGCTGATATTCGCGGGTTGTACCGGCGTCCCGGACAAAGCCGCATCACTGTGGTGTCAGAACCCTGCTGAGGCGCCTCTTGCCACGAATCCGAACCCGATTACATTGTTGGTTATGCTAAGAACGCCGTGCTGGAAAAACAGATCTTTGGCGCTCTTTGCCGGAGCTGGGAACACTGGCGCCGGGGCGATCCTTCATGGAAAGTCCATTGTGCCCGGGGTGATGTCGAGAACCGGATCAAGGAACTAAAGGTTGACCTGCAGAACGATCGGACGAGTTGCACAATCTTCCTTGCAAATCAGCTGCGGGTATTAATGACGGCGGCGGCTTATGTGCTGTTGCAAGAGTTATGTTGTCACTGATCGGCCGATTCTTCGGCTGAAATCTTTCGGTGATGTTGCCGGGTCATCGGCGGTAGGGATGATTAATCAATATTAACCCGGTTTTGCTCTCCTTATTGCTGCTTTTGATCAATTGTCTGATCGAGTGCGATGGAGTTACGGCCTTTTCGCAGAGGACGGGTATCGCGTACGCAGGATCGCAGGCCGTGACTCTGCCTAAGATGGCTGACGTTTTCCAATACTGTTTTCCGCACACGCGACCTGATACCATAGACTGGATTCCATGTGCGTCTCGATGAGGAAGGAGGGGAGAGTGAGGAACTGGAGATCAATTCATCGAACTCTTCTCGCGGTTCTCTTTTTGGTTCAGTTCACGAGTTCGGCCTCCGACACAATGGCCGCGAAGTCGCCTCCCTCCACGGATGTCCTCCTGCACAACTACCAGCAAGTGGCCGCCCTCGAACTCGACTTTCTTCTCCCCTGGGTATTTGCGGACGATGAGAGGCGGGACGAATTTTCATCCATGCCCCCCGGAGATACTCTGCGGATCGAGCCGGTCGCCAGAGGTATTGCGCTGGGGGACAGCGCGTCAACCCATCCACTGATCTGGGTCTGGATGGATGGCCACGATCTGGTGGCCGCCTTCGATGAAAACGGAGATGCCACAAGGGAGGACGCCCGCCCCGACTCGATCGAGGACTGCTACGTCGTGGACCTCGACGCCGATGGAACCGTGGATCGGGTTGTGGATTGGGATGATGTCGATCGCGACGGAAGGGTCGACAGACAGGTCTTGTACAAGTTTGCCGGGAAAAACGCACGGGGGTCCGCGCCAATGACCTGCGCCGTCGTCGATCAACGGGACTTGAGTCCGCGCTTCTGGCATCTCGAACGCTGGGACTACTCACAACCCACTTGCCAGTTCTTGTCCGACTTCAATGGGAATCACTTCTTCACCTGGGGCAGGTATCAGATCAAGCAAGGCCGCTGGGAATCTTACAGTGAGAATCCCTACGGCTTCTATGACCTGGATAGGGATGGAATCTCGGAAGAGAGTCTCCAGATCTCCGGTAGTGGGGAAAGGATCTCCACGATTCGCTGGAGCTTCGATACCGATGGAGACGCCGGTTCCCGCTCCGACTACGACTATGATCTTTCGGTCACAGCGGTCCAAACTCGTCGTGTCCCCGGAGAATTCATCGACACCCTGATGATCCGTGGCGGACCTCTCACCCTGACCTCATGGTCGAAGGCCCGCGATTGGATCGTCGGGGAGAGATGGGAAAGCGCCGTGCTGGTGGTGGATGAGGTGGATCGAAATACCAATCCTGCCGACCCCGAGGCGCGTGAACGATGGGAAGGGATTATCCCGGAGCCTCCGCCAAAGTTTCCCCGGCTCGGAGATCCTAACTGTGGAAGATTGAACAAGCGATACGAGTACTACTGGCACGCCAAACAGAATCTCCGGCTTTATCTGAGCTCGGTCGACGGTAGACTTCATCTTTTCGGTGCAACAATCGGCGAATTGATCGTGGATCGCGATCTTGATGGAGAAGCCGATGCGGTTCTGCGGACAGAAGATCGCGATCAGGACGGTTATTTCGATCACTGGCTGTGGGACAACGACAACGATGGGACGTTCGACTCGACCGCGGTCTATTTGGATCACCCCACCATGACGGTGCCTATGGATATACGGGCGATCCGAGCGGCGGAACGAGAAATTGCCAGGTCGTATAAGGGCGCCTCTCAGGCGGATCGGTTTGCTGAGGACGTTGCCCGATGGAGCGATGCCGCCGCTTTTGTACCCCGCAGTCCCTCGCTATCGGACTGGTCCAACGGGCAGAAGGAGGAAAGCTACAGGAGGAGCTTCATACGAGAGTTTCCCAAGATCGCGACTCCGATGAGCATGGAGGAGTATGTGTCGGTGGGGAGATTCGATTCACTCTACATGAGTCCCGGGATTTGTCCTGATTCGCTTGCGCTCACGAACGAGGACGGATCCCTCGCCTGGCGCTTTTCCCGGGCGATGATGTCGCTGAACGAGATGTACCAGGCCACAGGGGAATCGAAGTATCTTCAAGCCAACTTGAAATGCGCCCGGTGGGTTTTGGCGGCCCGCGACGATGCTCGTGGGGTCAGCCTGTCGAACGGTTGTGTAGCCCCAGTCTGGGGCAGTTCTCGATACATCGCGAATTCACGGTCGGCTCATATTGTCCATACCGGGTATATCGCCATCCCGATCCTCGACCTCCTGCGACTGGCAAGGGACATATCTCCTCCGCTCATTGACTCTACGGAAACTGGTGCGATTGCGTCATCGATAGGTGAATCCCTCGATTACCATCGGAAATGGTGGCGGTTCGCAGCGGACGATCGCGAGGGATACTACCTAGAAGACGACCTGAGGGATCCCAATCCGCAACCGGCAAATGCACTCAGTGTGATCGGAGCCGCGCTCTGGCTCTCTTGGGATGTTTCCGGAAACGAAGAACATCGAGACAAGGCTCTGGCTTTGGCCCGATTCATCAGAAACCGTCTCGAGGTGCGGCTGGACGGGGGGTACTCCTGGCCCCACATACTTCGCAAGAAAACCCCGAAGGAGTTGAGCTATATCTCCGGAATGCCGGCGGATGATACCAGCCACGGCGGGATTACCCTGGCGCTCCCGCTGCTCATGGCGCGGACGGGAATTGTTTTCGACACTTCTGACATTCGGAGGTTTGGATGGACCGCGATTCGAGGGTTCGCCAGATCGGATGACGGAATCCTCTACGCAAACGTGCCCGGGAGCCCTGAGGGAAATCCCGGGTTCATTGGTACCGCGGCCATCTGGCTCGGTCTCTGTCCGGAGACTCCTGAGCTGTACGGGAGGATCGCGCGGTTCTACCTCGAGCGGATCCCGATCCCCGATCCGTTGGATCTGGCTCTGTTGATCCGATATGCCGATTGCAATGCGCAAGTCGAAGAGTAATCTGTCGTGCCTCGTACTCCGCTAAAACTCCATCGGCACTATTCGACCCATCGCGGGCCGGGATGATCGGTCTCCGCTGGGCGGCCCGGCAATCGGGCACCGCGGCGAACGGCATTCACCGGAACGCTTTACGGGCGAGTGCCCGGATGTGTTGGGATTGCGGGTCGAGAAGGAAGAGGAAATTGCGCGCAAAAGGCCCGTCGTGCACGTGACTTATAAATTCGAAAATGCAGAATCCCCGCCATTGAAACGAACCCACACCCATGCGAGCCGGTGCCAGGGGTTAAGAATTTGCCGGGTGCGCGCGGTTCGGATGTGGTTCGAGATCTATGCGCCAGGCCAAAGAATCAGCTCGGGCCGTTATGACCCGCCCGGGCGGCGGCACGATCTTCGGCACCGCACTATCATATTTGCCGCCGCCCGGTCACTTTCACATTAATAGCTTCTAACGCAGGATCATCTTGCGTTCGAGTGTAGAGGACCCCACACGCAGCCGCGCGAAGTAGACGCCGGCGCCCGCCGGATGGCCGGCATCGTCCCGGCCGTTCCAGGTCGCGTTATGCCTCCCCGCTTCCAGCGTTCCAGCCAACAGCGTTCGAACGCGGCGTCCCATGACATCGAACACGGCCAGATCCACCGCCTCCGCCCGCGGCAGTGCGAAATGGAGTTCCGTCGCCGCCATGAAGGGATTAGGCGCGTTATGCGACAGGGCCAGCCGCAAGGGCTGCTCCGCCGGATCGACGGAGGCCGGATCATAATCAAAAGAAACGCCGTCGACCCAGAGCGAGAATCCGCAATCCCACGTATCCGCATGGATCCTGAGGGAATGGATTTCACTTAGCGATACGTTGCCGTGATCGGTCCGGGTCCAAACGCCGTCCCCATCGAAGGGAATCTCAAGCTCGATCCAGTGGCCGACGGCATCGTTCAGAATATCGTTGTGGGAGTGATACTCGATGTAGCCGTCAGGACCATATAGCTTGATCCAGGGGCTGGAGTTCTGGAAGCTCCAGTTCTCATTCAAGGCATAACAATGCAAATGAATGGATCCACGGTTGGAGAGATTCCAACGCGCCAGGCGATCGGCCGGATAGCGCATGTAATTGTCAAAGCATCCGTCGGTGTCCATGCAGACCGAGCCTTCACCGGCGGTAACGAGGCCGGTGTCATCACTGACGGTCGCTGTGCCCAGGTCGGAGACCACTTTCCAGCTCGAGGCGTTCAACTCGGCCATATCGTCAAGCGGGACATATTGGATGTCACCGTCGAGGATGACCTCGCGTTCGATCGTGACTGTTCCCGTTTCACCCGCCCAGGTGGCGAGATTCACCTCGATGATGTCGAGCCAAGTGTAGTCAACGAAACCTTCATGCTCGATCTTCAGCAGCAGCACGCCGTTCGAGCCCACGACGTGAATGTAGCCGAAGGGATTGTCATGCAGCACATCCCCGACGAATGTCGGTGGAACAATCTGTGGATCAATCGGGACGTTCGGAAGGATCCACTCACCGTTCTCATCGGTCACTCCCTGCGCCTTGATCTGATCAGTCAGGACGATGCCCATGCCGGGCCGTTCCGCCTTCTGATAGACGGTGACCGTCGCGCCCACAAGAGGACCGCCCGTCAATCCCGTGAGGTGCAGCTTGACGTGCTCGGGTAGACAGTAAAGGTACTGACCGAAGTAACCGTGCGCCTTATCGAGCCAGTGCGTCATCGCCTGCGCGCTATGCTCGGAGATCAGGTGGGAGACGCTGTTCATCAGGCCCATCGGAGCGCTGTGCGCCTCGCCGGTGACGTGGTTGAATTCACTGAACATACTGATCAGATAGAGATCAATTAAGCCGAGTTGATGCCCCCACTCGTGCAGGAGTCCATAATCGAGATCCTCGTCTTCATCGTAGTATCCCGAGAGCCGCAGGCTCCCCTCATCCCAAAAATACCGGAACGGGAAAACCCCGAAATAGACCCGATCGACGTCCGGGTCCTCCTCATAATCCGCGATGACCTCGAGCACATCATAGTGAACACGCTTCGCCGTGCCCGCATCGTCGAAGAGTTCATTGAGACGAGCCATGTGATGGTTCAACCAATCGATGAAATCATCCGTCGCCGCGAGAGGATAATCCGCCGTTTCCTCGCGGAACACTTCCAAGCGAGAACGATCGATATAGCTCATGAAGGCAACGGACTTGGTGTCGATCGTCATTGCATTGTTCTCAGAACGCGCGTAGGCGGGATCGACAGCAAAGCCGATCTCGTGCGAGGCGCCGTCCCAGGTGGTGACGAATTCGTAGATCACCGTTTCGTTCGGGTCCAGTGCAATCCCCTGTGGTGTTGATACGGCCGGTACGCCATCCACGGTCCAGGAACCGGTGAGCGTTCCCGTCCAGTTGTTGGTTCCGCGGTTGCGCACCGTGGCTGTGTAAGTAACCGGATCCCCAATCTCAGGCCAGCGTTGGGTATTCTCGTCCTGTCCACCCTCCAAACCCATGGCGGCATAGATGATGTAGGGACCAAAGCCGCTCGGTTCGGTGATTTCATGATATTGATAGTTGGGGAGGTAGCGCGGGTAGCGCGGTGTGCGGGAGATGCTGACGACCTGCAGATCGGTCTCATCGAACGGTGTGCGCGGGCCGACCGATTCGACCACATTATTCTCCCAGCCCTCCGCCGTCACCGTTGTCACGGCGTAGTAGTAGCTGGTTCCGTTGTCGGCGGTCTGATCCACGAAGCTAAGACCATCGATCTCATCAACCGTTCCGATCGGCTGCATCCCTTGAATCCAAAGGAACGGTTCCGTGTGGCGGTAGATTGCATAATGGTCGAACCAATACTCGGGATCGTCGACCTCTTGCCAGGTCACCTCGACCGCCCCGTTCAGCGCGAAGGCGGCCTGCCACGGCGGGCAGGGCAGCATCGCTACACCCTCAGGCCGCAGGTCAAAGGCCGAGAAAAGATTGGCCGGCTCATTCGTGGGCGTGTCGCCATCCCCATTGCTGACGATCCAAGGGGTGCGCAGTGGAAGATAAAGATCGCCTTCCGGAGACAGCGTAGCGCTGGCGACGGCATGACCCTGGTCAGCGGCGCTGGAGGTCACACTAAAGAAGTCGAGCAGGCGGCCTCTATCCCCTTCGTCATGGATGGCGAAATAGGCATCCCCAAGATTGTTGCCGACAATCACAACGCCATTGGATGTCACAATCGGGCATGAGGATGTGATTTCCCATCCGGTGCTGCCCGTCGCGTAGGACCACTTGACCGATCCGTCGCTCGTGTTGATGGCGTAGAGGGCGCCGTCCCCCTCCTCGCTGTTGGTCTGGAAGTAATAGGTCGAGCCATCATGGCTCAAGCAGCCACAGCTCTGCGCGCGCTGCCGGTTGTTCTGGTCGGGGATGTATTCGAAGATCATAAGCATCGCCTCCGACCACAAGGCGTTGCCATCCTTGTCGAGACCAAGCACAAAGATGCTCTCATCGCCGCCGCAAACATAAATGTTCCCATTATCAGGATCGATCGTCACCGGTGCGTCGATCATCACGCCGACGTCCATGGTCCAGAGCTCCGTCCCATCGTTGCCGTCGTAGCAGTGGACACCGTTCCAACGGTCGCCGATCACCACCTGCAAATCCAATCCGTCTTCATAGAGCGACGGTTCATTCCAGATGCAGTCGATATCCGTTTCGGCCGCCCACACCTCGGTGATGGCGTCCCCTTCATCGAAGCCGGCATAGGGCCGGCCATCCCAGGTATGCAGGAAAATACGACCATCCGGAGCCAAAATCGGAGACTCCATTGAAAGGTGGTCGGGCGCCTGGTCGTCACCGTTATGCCAAATAGTGCTGGGTCCATCGGCCGTCGAAAAAGCCATGCAGGGATGGCCGTTGGGATACTCCCCGCTCTCGGTATAGTCATTGATGGCATAGAGGGTGGACCCGTCATCGGAGAAGGCGGGAGTAATTCTCGCGATCGCCTCGCCTCCGGGGATGCTTCCGTTCCACAACCAGGCCCCGCTATGGCGGTCCATCCCCTGAACACCTTTCGGCCAATGATAAGTGCCGACCACAATGTCGGCGCCTTCCGGGCCGGCGCCGTCGTAGAAGGACATGCTCGTGCTGCTGAAGCATCCGTCATAGGGCGAATCGGGTGCTGGTTTCTGCCAGAGGAAAATATCAAAGAACGAGCTGTTCAATCTTTCCTCCGGCACATCATAATCCGCCCGGCCGGTGTGATGCATATCACGCTGCTTCATCGGCCAGGTGGCGGCTGAGGCCGCGCTGAGCAGGAAGAGGCTTGCACAGCCGGCTGCGATCGCGCCTCTCAAGAGAACCTTCCAATTCAATGTCATACTGACCTCCTTGTGGGATTTACGAGTCCACCCCATCGGTTACTTTCGGCGGCGCGCCGACGGACGATGCAGCATCAGCCGGCGCATCATCATCGGACCCATCCGTATGATGCGCCTCTACCAGCTCCGCATTGGCTCGGGCCAGCGCCCTCAGAATGTTCATCCGCTCGAAGAAGGCGAGCAGTTCACTTTCATCTGTAAAGACCAACTCCTCGCCATCAGCGACGTGTTGAACTTTTCCGCGAAATGATCCCGCCATCTCATCGACAAACCGAACAATAAAAGTCGACATATCCAGTTCCTCTCACGGCGTAGTCCCCAGACCGAGTCCTTCCCTCGGGAACAAGCGAAGATTGGCATGGGTGCGTTACGCGAGAGTTACGCGGGCCGAGAAATTCTTATGGAGAGTTCATAGAGCCCTGCGGGGAGGGCCGCCCGATTGCCCCCCTCCCTCAAATCCGTTATCCTTCAAGGGTATCGTTGCGCCGACCGTGCGCGGTCTTTGGGACTCCCGGACAAAGTGAACAGACGCCCATGAGCATTCCGATCCTGCCGGCCAAATTAAACCCACCGCCTCCACCGGCGGCGTACATCCCCAGGGAGCGCCTTGATCGCTTGTGGACGGATTGGCGAGACAAGCGGCTCATCCTGATCACCGCCGGGGCAGGCTTCGGCAAGACCTCCTTCCTCTCCTCACGGGCGCGAGCTTTGGGTGGGGCATGCCTCTGGTATTCGGTTGACGAGTCGGATATCGACTTGGCCTCCTTCTTGACCCATCTCGCTCATCTCGCCGATGGGCGTGCATCGGATGCCGGGCCGCCTGCCGCCGGGAAAGAAGCTTCGGCGCGGGGGATATCCGCGGCCGAGGTGCTCGCCTCCCTCGTCGGCGCGCTGCGTGTCCGGGGTCCGAAGGCCCTCCTCGTCATCGACGACCTCCACTTGGTCAGGACCTCTCCCGAAGTGCAGCACTTTCTCGAGCGCCTGATCCGGTTCTCACCTGAGGAGGCAACGCTGGCGCTGGCCTCGCGGGAGCCGGTCGAGTTCGGGCTGGCGAAACGACTCGCCCATGGCGAGGCCGCCACCCTATCGGCCCACGACCTGAGGCTCACTGCGGATGAGGTCTCGGCGCTGTATCGCCGCCGCTTCCCGGACGCCGGCCACCACGAACCCGCTTTCCAGCGCATCGTGGCTCGGACCGAAGGGTGGGCCGTGGGCGTAGAGATCTTTCTACAGAACCTGGAGGAGGCCGGGGCGCAGGCGATCGACGCGGCCTTGGCGCGGGTGGCGGCGGCGGGAACGGGCTGGTTCGCCTACTTCGCTGAGGAGGTCCTGCGCCGTCTTGATCCTCAAACTCAAGATTTCCTCTGTCGCTCCGCCTTGCTGCCGCGACTCGATCCCGCGCTCTGCGACCAGGTGTTTGAAAGACACGACAGCCGGATGGTCCTGGAACGGCTCTGTGAGCGGAACCTCTTCACTTTTGCCAGTAATGGAGCCCCGGCGGGTTATCGCTATCACCGGCTTTTCAGGGAATTCCTGCGCGAGCAGCTTCACCGCAGGGTATCCCCGGAGGAGATCCAACAGCTCCATCGCAACGCGGCCCGCGCCCTGATCCAAAACGGCGCCTGGGCGGATGCCCTGACCGCGAGTGTGGACGGCGGGGATATGGACGGTGCCCTGTGCCTTGTGGAGCGCGTGGGCGAAGGGCTGCTCGCCTCGGGACAATACGAGGCGGTCGGAAACGCCCTGGAGCGCATCCCCAAGCAGGTCCTGCGCTGGCACCCGGGCGCGCTCTTCATCCTGGGCCGGCTCTGTGACGTGCAGGCTCACTGGCAGGAGGCTCAGATCCACTATCGAAGAGCCCTCCGCCGATCCACATCGGGCCGGCAGCGATCGGAACTTCTGCGTCTCCTCGGCCGACTGGACAGCCGCTGGGGTCGCTATGCGGCGAGCCTGCGATGCTGCCGGCGGGCGCAGGCCGAGCCCGGATCACGCCACTGGCGAACGCGGGCCGACATCCTCACACAGATCGGCGTTTCCTCCTGTGAGCTGGGGCACATCGACGAGGCCGAGGCGCGGCTGGAAGAATCGATCGCGATTCTCCGTCGCCATCACGATTCCATCGCCGAAGCGCGCACGCTCTGTCTCCTGGCGGCCAATGTCTACAACATCCGGGGCGAATTCCGACGCGGCCGAGACACCATCCAGCAGGCGTTGGTCACTTTCCAGAGGCTGGGGGAACGGCGCCGGATCGGCTATGCCCTCTGTCTGCACGCCAGTCTGACCTTGGCGGCCGGGGAACGCCGTGAAGCGCTGAATCTCGCCTCCCAGGGGCTTCGTCTCGCAGAGGCCTTCGAGTACCCCTCGGTCGAGGCGCACGGACACCAGACACTCGGCCGGATCGCCGCGCTGGAAGGAGACCTCGCGCGCGCCCAGACCCATTTCGAGAAGGCCCTGCAGATCGGCGGGGTCCTCGGGGAGCAGGAGTTCGCTGTCATTCCGCGCCTAAATCTCGCCGAAATCTCGCTTGCACGCGGCAATCGTCATGCGGCGCGACGGCTGGCCGTGGCCGCGCTGGCCTTCGCGGCATCCGCCAAAACACCATGGCAACTCGGCCGGTGCCACCTGGTTCTCGGCCGAATGGAACAAGCCCCGGCAGAGGCCGACCACCACTGGCGCCGGGCGGAATCGCTCTTCCGCCGGATGGGAGCCAGCTACGATCTGCACCATGTTCTGCTGCTTCGTCTCGCCGCCGGCGGCCTGCCTGAACCGCGGCGCGATCGGATCCTCCAAGAGCTGCTCGCCGGTGTGGCCCAGAATGAGCATGATGCCCTCCTGCGTGAGGTCGAGCCCGATGCGGGCGCGGCCATCTTGGTCGAGGCGGTGCGGCGCGGTATCGAGATCGAGTATGCCGGCGCGCTGCTGGTCGCCTTCGGGGCGGGCGCGGTTCCTCATCTGAAACCTCTGCTGACGGATGCCGCTCCCGCGCCGCGCGCCCGGGCCATCGAGTTGCTCACGCTGATCGGCGGTGACGCGGCCCGCAATGCTCTTGCGCACCTCGCCGGCCGCACAGGGGAAACGGGACGCGCGGCGCGCGAGGCCCTCGACGAGTTCACGGACGGATCCCCGCTCCCCCTGAAAATCCGGGCGCTGGGTGAGTTCGAGGTCTGCGTGGGGGAGCATCAATTGACCTATGGCGGATGGCGCTCCGCTCGCGCGCTGCGTCTCTTCTTGCTGCTTCTGACCCACCGCTTCCGCTGGGTGCCCCGCGATGTCATCCTCGAGGCGCTCTGGCCGGAGATCGAGATGGAGAAGGCGATCAACAACCTCCGGCAGACTCTTTATATCCTGCGCCGCACGCTGGAACCGCACCTGCCCAAAACCATGCCGTCGAGCTACATCCGCTTCCGCAACGAAGCGTGCCGTCTTGATCCGGGGGAGGGTTTCACATACGACGTCGAGGATCTGGAGGCCGCACTGCAGCAGGGCGAGCGGCATTGGCAGGCGGGACAGCGGAATCAGGCCCGCTCCCGCCTGCTTGAAGCCCTGGCCCTGTATCGGGGCGACTTCCTTGCCGAGAGCTTATACGAGGAGTTCGCCGCCACGGAGCGCGAGCATCTTCGCGACCGGGTGCTGCGTGCGATCGAGCACCTCCTCGAGTTGCGGGCGGCGGCGCGCGAGTGGGAGGAGCTCGCTCTGCTCAGCCGCAGGGCGCTGGCGCTTGACCCCTACCGCGAAGGCCACTACCGGTATCTCGTGCTCGCGCACCTGCACCTCGGTCACCGCCGCGAGGCGCTGGCCGGCTATCATGATTATGAAGCGATGATGATCAACGAGATCGGCCTGCCGCCATCAGAACGGATGAAGTCACTGGCCGATCAGGTCATCGCCCTGGGACGGGTTCCTCGCGCCAAACCGCCCGCGCGACCCAGCGCCGGATAACGGGGCCTCCCTCATGCAGCGAGCGCAAACTTTCACATTAGCAGCGATTATCCTGATCATCTTCGTTCTCTGGGGTTTTCACTACGCGGGTTTCGACCTCTGGTGGGATGAGATCAACTCCCTTACCGAATATTCCCTCGTCAGTTTTCACGATACGGTGAGCACGTATCCTGATCCCAATAATCACATTCTTTTCAACCTGCTCGACAACCTGCTGACCCGCATCTATCGATTGCGGGATATTTATCAGCTGGCGGATCAGGCGGCCGCTCTGCGCTGGAGCCAGTGGTTCATCGCGCTCGGCGGATTGATCTATCTCTTTCTCACGGGAAGGAAATTCTTCGGCCCGCCCGCCGGGATGATGGCGGCGGCGTTTCAGGTAAGCTGCCTCCCTTTCCTCAACTTCGCCATGCAGCTCAGGGGATACAATCTCAGCATCTTCTTCGTCACCGGCATCCTTTATCATTCCGGGTCATGTCTGGAACGGCGATCGGCCGGCCACGCCCTTGCTGCCGCCCTTTTCAGCTTTTGCCTGCTGTACACCATCCCATCCAACATTTACTTTCTGGCCGGATTGGCGGGCATCGTTCTCGTGGCGCTTCTGGTGCACCTCCCGCGGCGGCCCGCTGAAGAGCATCCGCCGGCGCCTTTTCTCCGGCGCCTGTGGCGGCGCCCGGAATCGATGCTTCTGCTGGCCTTCGGCGTCGGGACCCTGATAACTTACCTCGCCTATCTCCCCGTAATCGAAAATGTGCTGGGCAATCGGTTTCTTGCAAAGCATCCGGCTCATCGCTTCTTTATTCTCAGTGAGCGCCTCCCCCAAGTCGCCGGCCACATGCTGTCGTATCGCTATGCCCTGCTCTTGATCGTTCTGCCGGGATTCTTCAGGGCCTTCCGCGACGCTTCCCGCCGGCTGCAAGGATCTTCCAAGGCCGCCGCGCTGCTGGGATTGTTTTTCCTGCCATTTGGATTTTCTTTCCTGCGCAACGATGCGGCCTTCGAACGGACCTTTGTCAACCTGACGCCGGTCTTTGCACTGATCCTGGCCGCGGGCTGCGGATGGATGATTCAGGGCCGGAAAAGGACCGTTTGGATTCGATGGTCGATCCCTCTGATTTGCGCCATCGCCCTGGCGACTCTGGGATTCGCTTATGCTCATCTTCAACAGCGCCTTCAGGATAATCTGCAGAAGGGCTTTCACGAACAATCGATCCTGGCCAATCAATATCAGGCGGCCGGATATCATCCCGCTGAAACCGCCGAAACTCTCGCGGAAATGGTTAGGATGGAACCCGGTCCCGTCATCCTTGTCGGCGCGCTGGATCGGGTCGCCTGGTCTTTCTATCTTGATAAGGTCGATATCCCCTCCCTGGCCTTGGTCAGAATAGAGGCCCTGCCGCCTCAAGACAGAAACGGGGCTTCAACGCATGCCGGGATTTTTCAGGTTTCACAAGGAATGGGGCGGGAGACCGTCTTTGTGCAACAGGATCTCCTCATCTCTAAAGAGCCTGAAGACCTCATACTGACACCACTTATACAATTCGTTGGATCGCGGGAGTTCACCGGCCCCATCTATCTCGTCACCGATTCCCCCGTTCTTGTGAGCTCACTTCTCGAGACTCATTTTCCCGGGTTCGAAGGGAAACGCCTGGGGCGTTCGATGGATGCGGGAAGCCTTTTCGTTCTCAGACCGGGGCGCTCCTAGCCTCCTATTCATTCCTCATCGCATCAGCAACAACTTGCCCACGGAGGTCCGCCGGCCCGCCTCGAGACGATAAAAATAGGAGCCGCTCATGACCCTTCTGCCATCCGTCGCGACGCCGTTCCAGACAACCCGCTGTTCCCCGGGGCCGATCATCCCTTCAAACGGCCGCGCCACTTCTCTTCCCGACACATCAAAAATCGTGACCCTGACGGATTGTTCGGCCCTCAAGTCAAAAGGTATCGTCGTCGACATCTCAAATGGATTGGGGAAATTGGGCCGCGCCATGAGATAGGAAGGATCCGACCGGCGGCTGGGATACCCGTCGGATACAGCCAAGCGGAAGGTTCCACACTGATGGATTTGCGCACAGATCGTACGAGCGCCGGAATCGACAAAACATTCCAGTGCGCCGGAGCCGACGCGTTCAATGTATAAGTGCCGGGCGTCGACACCCGCCGGAAGCACGCGCTCCGTGTATTCAAATTTCAGCGTTGCCGTTCCAGACCCGAGAATTCCATCGGGTCCGATGGTGACTTCGCCGGAATCGGGCTGCTGGATTAAAATATAAGCGTCCTGCGACAATTGCCCGGGCGGAATGTTCAATGCCACCGATCTATCCGGACTGAAGGCGGCCCCTCCACGGATGGCCGTGAGCTGCGACGCGGAGAAAACCAATCCGACGCAATTTTCATTGGCGTAGATATCGGACGCACAGGCCTCGATGACGGCTGAATCAGAAGGCGCCTCCAGTTCATAATCCGCCATCCAGAGGTTGCGGATCGGATCCAAACATTCCACCGCCAAAGGAGCGCCGTCGATTATGATGGATACGGATTCGGTTTCCAGGGGTTCGGAGCCGGCCAAATAAATGTCGAGGTAATGGGTCAGATCGGGATTTTGAAAGATGTCCAAGGTCAGCTCCGGCGGTGTGTGATCCGGAGACAGATAATGCTGGGCCATGAGAGCGTGGTAGGCGATATCTTCCTCGGCGGTTCGTGGCGCGCTGGGAACGGGTTGTCCGCCGACGAAGGCCATCGTGATGGTGGCGGAATCACCGGGATTCATGACGAAGCGCCCGCCTCCACCCGGCCACTCCCCCGCGCTCAATCCCAAGGGTCCCACTGATATTAAAAGTTGCGGGTCGTGGTTGGGCACCTCAACAGCATTCGTGGAGTCACTCGCTCCATTAGAAAGAAAGAGATACTTCTTTGTATCTGTATGCGGCGTTCCGGGAAGGCGGCCGGTTGGATCCCAATCCCACCAGTTGAACGAGAAGGTTCTCTCCTCAAAACCTCCCGGCACCACATTCAAAAATGTGAATCCACCCCAAGCGGGACAGTCGCCGTCGTCGAGTGTGTAGTGATGCTCGGTGGCGAGCCGAAGAGAGTCGACGAAGGCGATGTCTTTGCGCCCGAACCAGGAGCTCGGCGGCCATGCGCTGTGGCCGTCTTTCCAGCCGGAAGCCATCTCCGCATAGAAACCCATATACATATCGTAAATTGGCGCGATGGGATCGACATTGCGGATGGTGAAACTGACTTGAATGATCGCGTCGAACGGTTCAATGGAATACTGGAGGATCTCCTGGTCGATCTTTATATTCAGCGGTTTATGAAACTCGCTCCCATGCGTATGCCGATCGATATAGGAAATCAGAAAATCCTGTTCGCTCTTGGCCGTGGGATCGAAATATTCGCTGTTGACCAGCACCGATCTTTCAATGATCTCGCTCGAGGCCGGATAGAATTCACTCACATGCTCCGCGCTGAAGCTGCCGTAGTACCCATCCGTCGCCGCAGTGGTGACCAGAGTATCATAGGCTCCGGGCTCGTTCACCAGCTCCTTGATGCCGCCGATCCAGGGCCCGGCTCTCACAAGGTGCTCTTGTGTTGAACCCATCGGGAACTCCATGGAAGGGTTGCGCGTCGATAGGTTCGTTCCGAAAAAGCCGTTGTTGTAGAATGTGAGCCCGATATTATTCGCGGTGGTTGTCCTCGAGATTATCAATGTGTCCGTGACGGCCGGTGGGGGTGGGGGGGGCTGGGATGCATCCAAAGTCCGGGCGTGATCAAAATCCGCAAATAGAGGACTCGCCGTCAAGAGCCCGATGAAAACACAGAAGCCCATACAAACACGTTTTTGAGAAAGGATCAGCACGTTCATACCGTTCCTCCAACGTGGACGCTCCATCATCCTCTAACATTCATTGGTCACTCTGCACAACGCTTTCTTTTCTGAACCAGGATCTTTCGCTGAACTCCATATGGTGTCAACAACTAACGACATCTGCCTCCGGTCTATCAGATCTGTAAATAGGACGTTCAAAGCTGCCTCCAAACTCTCTTGACATACTCTTTATATCCCATATACTCTCCACCAGCAACATGCGCGCTAGCATTTTGGTTTTCGATTTTAAACGACATTTGAGAAAGCGCAGGTAATTATTATAATGCACAATGATACATACAAGACCGTATTTGAATGCTGTTTGAAGGACGGGTCTATTTTTCGAGAGCTTGCAAACTGGAGTCTCAATCTTTGGAGTGATTCTGATATCACCCCCAAAGATATTCAATTGTATGCCTTGCAAGGTTTTGAGCAAAAGGGATATGGACACATAACACAAATCCTCGATAACATTAGCAGACTTCTCGAGGTGTATAAAAATGACTCAGTTTTAGATCCAAGCAAAAAGACTTTTATTTAAATTCTAGAAGGGAATATCCAACTATGTTTTCTCGCGACGCATCTTCATGATATCGGAATGCGATATCCAGGCATTTTCGAACATTTATCCCCTCTCGTTTCCAAAGATAATCCAATACCCTTGCACATTGGAGAACTTGTCCATCGTTATCATCATTATGTTTCATTCATAATTCTGATGGAAATAGGCAAGAAGGCTGACAATTCAAATATCCCATGGAATGAACACAGCTATATTAAGAACCTTTTAAAAAAAGAAGATAATAATTGCGACTCCTTACCAGATAGCATTATTCAACTCGATAAACTTCTGGAAATCTTAAAAAATATTCACAATAAGCACTTTAATAAGCTCACGCTTGTAGACTTCATCTCGCTTTTGGCACTTCTCTGCCTTTATCACAAGGAATTTAAGCAGGAGGCCCTAGACCCAAAACAAGCGCATTATGCTTTATCTTTTCCGAATTGGACTCTTTCATTATGTTCAACATCCATTTGAACAGACTGTCCCTGAAAAGGACATACCTCACCCTTATCTCGCCTCCAGCGTCAAAATGTTATCTCTTGTCT